>CALPLL020000036.1 GCA_943324395.2 Rhizobium sp. Q54 | reverse complement strand
TGCTTTAGAAACTCAGGACTATAATTCTCCAAATCAAAAATCATTTCCAACGCTTCTTCTCGAACCTGGTGAAAAATATGAAACGTATACCGTATACCATTTTTCCTGCATAAAGTAATAAAAAAACGCTAATTCTTATTTTATTGGCTAAAATCAAAAAATTTAATAAATTATCCTTTCGCTTTTACCATACAAAATTTAATTAGTGTTGTTTTTCGATTTAATATTTAAATAAGTGAAAGGAAATGAAATGAAAAATTCCATCATAATAGTATTTGAGGTTTATATCAATAAATAACTTCATTGTCAATTTTATAAGTTCATTAACTTTGATACCAAAATGAGTACCAAAAAATAAAATTAACAACAAATCAAAAAAACATTTATCTTTGAATTATTAACTAAATGCTTAAATTTAAATGCTTTATTTTATTTTTTAATTATATTATATAACCAACATAAACAATTAATGCAAAGAATTTTAACATTATTAATTACATTATTTTTTTATGTATATTCCTATGGTATTCAGAGAGATACTATTAATTTTAAAAATATAGATAATAAGCAAGGTTTGTCTCAAAATGGAATAACAGCAATATTTCAAGATAGAGATGGATATATGTGGTTTGGTACTCACTATGGTTTAAACCGCTATGATGGCATGAATATTAGAACATTTTATGCGTCAAATTCTCTCAACGATCTTTCAGACAATACTATAAATTCAATTACACAAGATCTTGCAGGTAATATTTGGATTGCTACAGAACAAGGCCTCACAGTTTATAATCCAATTACTCATAAATATTATAATTTAAAAAAATACAATTCAAAGAATAGTCTTTTTGGTCAAAATATACAATCCATTAAATTTATTGACGGTAAAATAATGTTCACTGGTCAAAACGGTCTATGGAGTATCAATTCGGGAAAAGAACTTTTTACGGAGGAAAATACAAAATCAATTTGCGAAAAGATTATTCGATATAAAATTTCTGCTAGTTTAGACCTTGAATCTTTAAAAATTTATGAAAAGGATAAAAATGGAAATTATTGGTTAACTAATAAAAACCAAGTTATTTTAACTAAAATCAGTAGTAATGAATTAAATATTTTAGCTAAAATCTCTATAGGACCATCTGCAAATGTTACAATATCTGCTTTTTTTCAAGATAACTATTCAAATATATGGATAGGCACTCAAAACAATGGTTTATTTCATTTAAAAGTAGATAAAGGAAACTATTTAGCCTCTAAAATTTATCCTAAAAATGATTCCACCATCAATTTTTCAAGAATAGCAAATATCATTCAAGACCATAAAAACAATCTTATTGTGGTTTCCCGTGCTAATGGGGCTATAAAAATAAATAATGAAGCCCTTAGAAAAAATAATTTTACCTCTACAACAATTACAGCATTTGATTTACCTACCAGAAAAATAAAAAGTATTTATATATCTAGAGATAAAACCCTTTGGATTGGATCATTAGGTAACGGTGTATTTTTTCAAAATAATTCCGGACTAAAATTTAAAAACTATCATATTAAAGACAGTAAAAATAACTCAATCATTAGTAATACAAGGTCAATTATTAAAGATGATTATAATAATTTGTGGGTTGGAACTCTATTTGAAGGTCTTTTTATTTATGACACAACCAATAAAATAATTTTAAAATCAATACTGAATGGAAAATCGATTTTTGCATTATCTAAAATCGACAAACAACATATTCTTGTAGGTACCTCAGACGGGTTATATCTAGTTACATTTACCAAAAATAATTATATCACTAAAAAACTTAATATAAATAATAAGATTAATCCAATTGTTTTTTCAATTGCACATGTAAATAATCATTATTGGTTAGGAACTGACAATAATTTAATAAGTTTTTCACTAACAAATGATTTTAATATAGCTAACGTAGTCAATTACAAAAATTTAATCCCAACCTCATTAAATTCTATAAATTTCGTTCGTATTGTTAAATATGATCCTATTCACAATTTATTGTGGATTGGAACTCAAACTAAAGGACTGGTTGTTGCCAAATTAAATAATGATTATTCAATAAATAACTTTTCCCATTATAATCAAAACCAAAATAGTTTGGATAATAATGACTATATATGTGACATACTTTTGGATAACAATAACAATTCTTGGGTGGGTACAAAAAATGGGTTGTTTCAAATTAAGTTAAATAAAGATGGAATTGCTTCAAAAATTAAAAAAATTACAATTCGAGAAGGTCTTCCTAGTAATTTAATTCAATCTATAGAAACCGACAGTCAAGGAAATATTTGGGTTGGGACAAATAGGGGATTAGTTAAATTAAATCATTCATATAAGACAACAATTTATGATGTAAACGACGGTATTCAAAACTATGAGTTTACAGAACACTCCTCTTATTCAGATTCGAATGGATTACTATATTTTGGGGGTATTGATGGCATTTCAACTTTTTTTCCTAATAAATCAAAACAAGTCAAATACAACGAACCTGTAAATATTAGTGAGTTAATTATTAATGGTATAAATATAAATGATAGAATACTAAAAAATGATTCTAACAACCTTAAACTTAATCATTTCGAGAATAATTTAAAAATTAATTTTCTATCTCCAAATTACTACAATCAAAAAAATTGTAAATATGCCTATACTTTGGAAGGATTTGATAAAAATTGGTTAATAGCATCAGCTAATATTTATGAAGCAAATTATAAAAATTTACCACCTGGTAATTATACATTTAAAATAAAAGTATCGAACGAGGATGGAAATTGGGAAGCAAAATATACCTCATTATCAATAGAAATTAAACCTTTATTTTGGTTAACATTTCCGGCATTTTGTCTTTATTTAATTGTTCTTTATTTTTTAATTAAATTAATATCATTAATTACAAAAAAACGACTTGAGAAAAAAAATAAAGAGCAATTAGAAAAACAATATAATGAACAAATGGAGAGAATCAATAAATCGAAATTGGAATTCTTTATTAATATTTCACATGAAATTAGAACGCCACTAACCCTAATTTTATGTTCAATTGAAAAACTGATTTCTAATTTTAAGCTCAATCAAAAACAAGAAAAAGAAGCATTAACTATTGACAAACATGTAAATAATCTTTTGGAATTGACCAATGAATTATTATCGATTCACAAAATGGAAACGGGTAATTACCAGTTAAAAGTTCAGAAAAATGATATTATTTCATTTTTAAAAAATATCAAAGTTATTTTTAAGTCTTTGGCAAAATCTAAAGAAATTAAAATCTCAATTGACACCTTTGAACCTGAATTATTTATTTGGTTTGATAAAAATGCTCTTGGAAAAATTATGTATAATTTAGTATCCAACGCAATAAAACACACTAAAAATGGAGGTAGAATTATTATTAAAGCATTCCCTTCTGCAGATGAAGGATTTTTAATAATTGAAGTCATCGATAATGGCTCAGGAATTGACCCTAATTATATTTCTAAAATATTTAATAGATTTTACCATCACGGAGGTAATATGGACCGCTATGTAAATGGATTTGGAATAGGTTTGTCTTTAACAAAATCATTAATTGAACTTCACAAAGGATCAATTTCTGTAAGAAGTGAAATAAATATCGGAACTACTTTTACATTGAATTTATCTTTTGATCAAAACGCTTACACTGATGAAGAAAAATCGGACAGATTTCTTTGGAACAATGAAATGCCTATAGCACTAAGTAATGCTAATTATAATCAAGATAATGAAGTTGGCAATAATGAACTAGTTGTTAAAAATCCCGATTTTAATAACGAAAAGCCTACTATTTTATTTGTAGATGATAATAAAGATTTAATTGAAAATATGGCCGAATACTTCATGGATAATTACAACATTTATACAGCCTATAATGGTCAAATAGGTATTGAAATGGCAAATGAATTGCAGCCTGATATAGTTATAAGTGACTTGGTAATGCCCATAATGAATGGTATTGAGTTATGTGAGACGCTTAAAAGAGATATAAAAACTTCGCATATTCCAATAATTCTTTTAACGGCTCAAGGAGATATGAATTCTCAATTTGAGGGTGTAAAATCTGGTGCGGACTACTTTGTTCCTAAACCGTTTAATATTAAAATTTTAAACCTTACAATTAAAAATATAATAGAGTCTAGAAACAAATTTAAAAATCTATTTGTGTCTAATAAATATGAGGATGCTGGAGACTTAACCACAAACAGTAAAGACAAAGAATTTATTGAAAAACTACTAAAATATGTTAATGATAACATAGAAGACGATAATTTGAATATTATCAATATTGCAGATGAATTTTCTATGAGTCGTTCCACTTTTTTTAGAAAAGTTAAGATAATAACTGGTACTACTGGGAAAGAGTTTATTGATTCGGTAAGACTGAAAAGGGCTACCAAACTTTTACTAGAATCTGATTTAAATATATCTGAGATTGCATATGCTATAGGACATTCTAATCCACAGTATTTTTCTAAGTGGTTCAAATCACATTACAAAATGTCACCTTCAGAATATATATTGAAAAACAAAATAAAGGATAATAATAGTTAGTATTTTCATGATATGAAGTATCAGAAAAAAGAACTTTACTTTTAATTTGATTATGATATTGGTTTAAACCTTTATTGTTTGTCTGGGATTTTAGGTCAATTTATTTTAAAGACTATTCTATTTATAGTACTTACATTTTAAATAAATAAACCTGTCATTAGACAGGTTTATTTATTTAAAATTTTAGAGGGTAAAAAAATTATTGAACGACAATAGTTACTCTTGCTGTATATCTTTCATAATTATATTCACTAGCAGATGCAGTACTATTATAAATATAACCAGCACCTGAATAAATTTTATCACCTACTCTAGTACCTAATAAAGTTACAACATAGGTTCCAGGGGTAGTAAATTTATAGGAATAAGTTAAATTATATCTATTTATAGCTACGCCAGTAGAAAATCCTCCTACAGGAGTCAATAATACACTTAAATTTGTAAAATAAGTTCCTACTAGGTTTTGACAATCAGTAAAAGATTTAAGTGTTGGCATTAATTCTCTAATTCTTATTGCTGCAGTATCTTTATAATACGATTGATCTAATAACCTTCTTAAGCCTGCAATTACCGTATTGGCATCAAGTGGTGAATTAGGATTTAAAATATTATAAGCTGTAATTTCAGCAGTCAAAATAGGAGTCCATGTGTTTAAACCGGTTTGTTTTAATACATAATCTTCTTGATCAATTGTTCTACCTCCTGTAATTACTAAATAACTTTTTGTGAAATCGTGTCCCGCATCTCCAGTATAAACAACATAAGTTTCGGCGTTACCTGACATTTTAAATGTTACAATTTCATTAACAGCTACTGCTGTTTTATCAGCTTCTATACTAACCCATGTGTCTAAATCATCTTCTTCGCATGAAGCGAATAAAAACAAAATCGATAAAAGTTTTAAAATACTAATTGAATATTTGATTTTCATATCTACTTATTTTAATTAATTATATCCAGGGTTATTAGGTCCTATAGCTGGATTTGCCATTCTTTCATTAGTTGGTATTGGAAGTAACATATGAAAATCTTGAATTGCACCTGTTATTAAATTCCATTCGTCAACTCTTCCATTCCAATAATTAGTCCATTTAGTATTTGTTATTACAGGAACTTCAACTGGAGGAGTTTCTGAAATTTTTGCAATACATTTAGCATTTAAACCACGCAAGGTACTTTTTAGAATTCCCCATCGAACCAAATCAAACCATCTTTTGCCTTCTTGACTTAATTCTCTACTTCTCTCTAATAAAATATAATTTCTAAAAGCAGATTGAGTTGAAACCAACGAATTAGTAAGAGTCAAATCTACTAGACCAATTGATCTTTGTAGAGACAAAGAACGTGGTAAAATATCTCTGTGAACTCCACCTATATTAGTATTTCTGGCTCTGCTTCTAAGTAAATTTAATGCATTTATTGCTAATTGATTTGGGCCATTTATTTCGTTTGATGCCTCTGCATAAATTAACAATACTTCTGCAAATCTAAAAATTGGCCAATTAACATCGTAATCATTAGTTTGGAGTACGAACCCAGGACTCCTAACTGGATATCTTCTGAATTTCGCTGCCGAAACAGGTGGATTTGTGCTAACAGCACTCACAATAGAATACCTTCCAGTAGCAGCATTTATTAAAATTCTAGCATCAGTCCATTTCATGCGAATACTATCTGCTACTTCATAATAGAATTGATGATAGGGATTAGCTCTTATAGCACCTTGTGATCCGCCTGCGGATAAATTATCTACTCCAGAAGAAGTTGAAGGAATTCCCATATTTATTCCAATGGTGTTACCAACCCCTAATCCAGGTGATTTAAATTGTACATCAAAAACAATTTCATCATTATTTTTATTTTGAACTATAAATGCATCTGGAAAATAAGAACATAATCTATATCTATTTGAATCTATTACCTCTTTAGAATATCTAGATGCTAAAGTAAAATCTGCTATACCATTTCCGTTGTTATTCCTTCTTGCCATACTACCTCTTGTTAGGTATATACTAGCTAATAAAGTTTTAGCTGCATCTTGCGTGGCATGTCCTGCTAAACCGGCAGCTTTAACATTTAAATGGACCACACAATATTCAAGATCTCTAATCATATTTTCATATATTGTTGCAACGGGAGTTCTAGGTATATTTAGATCATTTAAAGATGTAGTTTCTGATTCTTTATAAGGTACGTCTCCATAATATCTTATTAAATTGAAGTATAATAATGCTTTAATAAATTTTGCTTCTGCCACTAAAGTATTTCTTTCATCAACATTCATATTAATATTTGGAATTTTAGATATAGCAAGATTTGCTCGATTTATTCCCTCATAATGATCTCTCCAAATAGGCAAAATTACTTCAACATTGTCTGCTGTGAAAGAGTATAAGTTTAATCCCGAAAGTGGTACTTTTGATCCAGCATTATGTTCATCAGTAGAAAAAAGAGTTTGGCTTTTTCCATATACTCCTTCTAGATGTAACGAGTTGTATACTCCTACAATTGCTGCTTTTGCATCGGATTCTGTATTAAATGAATTTTCAACTGAAAGTTCTGAAACTGGAACTTCTTCTAAAATATCACTACAACCCACAAAACTCACAAACAACACACTAAGAAATAAATATTTGATTTTATTCATCATTTTTTTTATTTAAATTAAAAATTAAGTGAAAGTCCCAATGTAATGGAAGTACTTCGTGGATAACTACCAAGATCTACACCTCCACCAACTCTTCCAGCTGTACCTCCAATTGCATTTACTTCTGGATCAAACCAAGAATATCTAGTAAGCATAAAAGGATTATTTACCCTGGCAAAAAGTCTAAATTTATTTAGATTTAAATTATCTACTATTGATTTAGGCATTGCATATCCTAATGTTATGAAGTCACATTTTAAAAAAGATCCATCTTCCACATAAGCACTTCTAAATAAAGAGGAATATACTCCATTGCCATTTTCACCATGAAAGGTACCGGTAGGATTATATGCAGCACTATAAGAATAATCAGACATAGATTTTAATGTGTTCCAATTATTAATACCTCCCTTATCTAAATTCCCAATATTTCCATTTATTACGTCGTTACCATAAGAAAAACGTAAAAAGAAACTGAAGTCAAAATTTTTATAAGTAAATTCATTATTTAAACCTCCAATAAAATCTGGATTTGTATTAGCTATTGGCACTTTGTCATAACTATTAATTATACCATCTCCATTGACATCATAAATTTTGACTTGTCCATTATTGTTTATATCTGGAATCCCAACACCAATTTGTAAAGGGCTATTTGCAGCTTCTGTTTGATTGTTAATAATTTGATCTTCAATGAATCCATAATAAACTCCAGTTGATTGTCCTACACGAATTAATATTTCATTCATGAATTTACTTGGAAAAATATTTGCATTAAAATAAAATTCAAACTTATCTCCTAAATCCAGTACCTTATTTCTATTAAATGAAAAAGTAAAATCAGATTTCCATTTAAAATTGCTATTATCAATATTGATTGAATTAATTGTTAATTCAAAACCTCTATTACTAAAAGATCCAATATTTTTTAAAGCAGTTTCGAAACCTGAGGACAAAGGCAATTGAACTTCTAATAATAAATCAGTTGTTTTTTTAGAATAAACTTCAGCAGTAATATTTAAACGATTTTTAAAAAACCCTAAATCAATACCTAAATTGGATTGTGTAGTCGTTTCCCATTTCAAGCCTGGATTAGAAACCCTGTTTTGAGCTACTCCAGAATAAAATACATCATTAAACACATAATTTGCTGGCCCTAATAAGCTTATTGAGCTGTATGCAGGTATTTGGTTATTACCAGTTACTCCATAAGATGCTCTTAACTTGAAATTGTCAAAAATATTCAATTTTTTGATAATTGACTCCTCCGAAAGTGTCCATCCTAAAGCAACAGAGGGAAAGTATCCCCATTTATTCTCTTTCCCAAATTTTGAAGAACCGTCCGCTCTAATAGATGCAGTTATAAGGTATTTATCATTAAAACCATAGGCCACTCTACCTAAAAAAGACAATAAGTTATCTTTTGCTATATTGTTTGAAGGGAAAGTTGCTATAGTTGCACTAGATAAGTTATTAAAACCATTTGTTTGATTACTAAAACCGGTTCCTCCGGCAGTAAATATACTTTTTAAATTATCTGAAAATTCTCCAACTACTGTAGCATTTATATTATGTTTATCAAATACTTTCTTATAATTAAATCGAGTTTCAAATACTTGATTTATCGTTTCAATTTTTTCAAATTCGGCTATTCCATTTTGTCTGTATCCTTTTAATACAGTAGAGGGTAAAAATATTTGGTTATTAATATACCCACGATTAAAACCATAACTAGTATAAAAAGTCAAATTACTAACTAATTTTGTTTCATAAAATAGATTTCCAATAATTCTAGTACTTTGAGTTTCATTTTTAACCTCTTTTAGATAAGTAATAACATTTTCATTGTCTCCAGTGTTAGTTTCTGGATCAATATTAATATCTCCAACCTGAAAATTAATAGGCTGAAAAGGATTGGTAGAAAAAATCTTTTTAAAAATTCCATCGGCATCTTTATCAAGACTTCTTCCAATATTTTTAGAAAAAGCCAATTTAATATTTGTACCAATTTTAGTATTTTTCCCAATAGATTGTACTAAGTTCGAATTTAAATTATATCTTTTAAAATTAGTATGTATAACTACGCCTTCTTGATCTAAAAAATTTCCAGAAATTTGGTAATTTAATCCTTCTTTAGTTCCGCCACCTATACTAAGATCCATTCTCTGAGTTGATGCAAGTTGTGTTGCTTCTTTAGCCCAATCAACTCCGCGTGCATTTGTATTTTTTAAATCTTGCCAATAGGTGCTTAAATTGTCTGTGCTACCATTTAAATAATTTATGTTATCTTGAATTATTCTTGTGTCGATGTATTCTAAATCAGTAAGTATTCTAGGGAATTTTGATACAAATGAAGTGCCCGAACTTAACGTTGTAGTTATCACTGGCTTTCCTTCTTTTCCTAATTTAGTGGTGATAATAATTACTCCATTAGACCCTCTTGCGCCATAAATAGCTGTTGCTGAAGCATCTTTTAAAACTTCAATTGACTTAATTTGACCAGGGTCTAAATCAGATAATGGATTTGATGATACATTATCATCTGGAATAATTGGAAATCCATCAATTACATATAATGGCTGATTTCCACTTGTTAGTGAGCTTCCACCACGAATAATTGCTTTAACACCTGACCCTAAACCATTGTCATTTTGTGTTATTTGAAGACCAGCTACACGACCTGAAAAAGCAGTTTGAAGATCTATTGGATCTCCTTTCTCTATACTGGTTGCTCTAACAGATGAAACTGCTCCTGTCAAATCCTTTTTCTTGACTGAACCATAACCAATTACCACAACTTCATTCAGAGCTTCATTTAATTCTCCAAGAACAATTTTAATAGAATTTCCCTTTATTTTGACTTCTTTTTTGTCAAAGCCCAAACTTGATATAATTAAAACGTCACCGATTTTGGCCTGAATTTTAAAAACCCCGTCAAAATCTGTCAAAACTCCGTTTTTAGTTCCTTTGACAACTACGTTAGCGCCAATTAAGGGTAATCCTTTAGAGTCATTAACAACTCCTTCAATCGTAGTTTGAGCAAACGAGGTTAAGATAGATGTTAAAAAAATAAGTATTAATAATTTAAATTTCATTATTTTTGGGTTAATTAATAAGTTGTTTTATTTGACAATTTTTGAATTAAAAAAATCAAATTCCTTAAAATAAAATTAAATTTTTTATAAGAAATATCATCATTTCAATTTTAATTACACAATTATTATAATTCAAAAATAAACTTTTTAGTCGATTCATGCAGGTTCAAAAAGTCTCTTTTATAGTGTGAATTTGTCTCAATTTAAATACCATTTAATTAATTTGAATTATGCAACTGCACCATAACCTCAATTACAATTAAGTCTAAAGCAAAATATCATTTTAATTATTGACTATCCTTCAAAAAAAAACTTTCGAATTTTCGAAAGTTTTTTTTTCATTAAAGTTTTGTTTTATTCTTTACTACCATTTTTTCCTTCAGCTTTAGCTTTTTCCATATTGGCTTTCTGAATTTCCAACTGCGCAGGAGTTAATACTTCTTTAATTTTTTTGTTAAGTTCTTTTACTTTTAATTTGTTGGCATCTGCATGATCTGGATTTTCTTTACTGTCTTTTCTTAATGCCGATTGTTCTTCAACAATTGGTTTTAAAATAGCTTGTTGATCTGCTGTTAAAGATAATTCTGTTGTCATTTTTTGCATCATTTTATCAGCACCACCTTTTTTATCTGCTTCTTGAGCAAATCCATTTAAACTTGCAGTTACTAAAACTGCGAAAATTAATTTTTTCATTTTATATTTGTTTTAAAGTTTACATTTTTTAGACTTTCAATAAATAAAAAGGTTTAATGTTTTTTATAAATTTAAAAAAGCCGTTTCATTGCTTTTATATTGAGGTAATTATTCTTTTATTATTTTCTTAGTTAATACTCTTTTTTTCTCTTTAAGAAATTCAATAAAATAAATTCCTTTCTCTAAATTTATTAAGCTAAATGAATTGTTTTCAGGTTTATTGACGGTTGAAACTACTTGCCCTTTTGAATTATAAACAATAATTTCATCTATTTTAATATATTTATTCCAATAAATAAGAGACGATGTTGGGTTTGGGTAAATTAATATTTTTGAGTTATCAGAATTATGATCAATTGAATTTAAAGTACTTGCTCGCGTAATTTCTACCTCAATACCATGAAAGATATCGTCAATGTTATCTGTATTGACCAACATAAAATCAGAGCCTAAAACTCCATTTTGGGTAATAATTGGATTTTGTATTGTTACGGTAGTTGTTTTCCATTGATTATCTCCAATGCCTGTAATATTTAAGGCAGTCTGTAAGCCAGATGAATTATAATATTTTAGTGCCCAAGTCGAATTTCGATTTTTATCTAGCCACGTAATTTTATATGTTAAACTGGCCGGTGCTGAAAGTGAAAAAACATCGGGATGAAATTTAAAATACATTGTGTTTTTGCCACTACTGTTTTGAAAAGATCGTGCAAAACGATCATACTTCGATGAGCTTGAATTAATAACTCCTCTTACTCTGAAAAGACCAATTGATGTTAAATCTGGATTTATTTGAGTTATCCATCTTTCGTAATTCCCTTCTTCAATATTCCATCCAGCATCGTTATACCCCGTTTGCTGATCACGTTGATAAACTTGCCCTTGAGTAGCCGCAGAAACATCATCCATCTGAGCACCTCGGTTTGCGTAGGCATTGCAAATAGCAATATATCGTGACTGATTTTGCTGATTTGCTTGACCATAAATACTTACTGGAAATTTAATAGTATTTTGAGAATTTAAACCTTCATGGAAAATAGAATATGCAGCATCAGCAGTTCTTGGATTTACTTGTTTAGAATATTTATTAAACATCTTAAAAACATCATGTAATTCTGGTCTTGATTGTGCTTCTTGCAAAGCACTTTGGGTTAC
>CALPLL020000035.1 GCA_943324395.2 Rhizobium sp. Q54 | reverse complement strand
GATAGTATTGAAATTGACATTAATCCTGCAGATATTGAAATTACAACTTCTAGATCAAGCGGTGCGGGTGGACAAAATGTAAATAAGGTTGAAACCAAAGTACAATTGGTTCACAAGCCAACAGGGATTCAAATTCAATGTTCAGAAACTCGGTCGCAACAAGACAACCGGCAACGTGCAATGCAAATGTTACGTTCTCAATTGTATGAAATTGAATTAAAAAAGAAACAAGCCCAAAGAGCCGATATAGAAGCTGGAAAAATGAAAATTGAATGGGGTTCACAAATTCGAAACTACGTAATGCAACCTTATAAATTAGTTAAAGATGTTCGAACTGGCTATGAAAGTAGTGATGTTGACGGCGTTTTAAATGGCGAAATCGACGAGTTTTTGAAATCTTTCTTAATGATGATGGGACAGAAAGAAGAAAAGTAATTAATGTAATAAATTATGTTGCAAATGTTAGGTTAAATACCTTAATTTGATACTTTTAAATATAATAAAATGACCTATTCTTTAGAACAAATCAACGAAATCCTTCAGGGAGAAATTATCGGAAATACAAATCAAGTGATCACTGCACCTGAGCAATTGGAACGCGCCAGTACTTCTGAAATTTCATTTATTGGAAATAAAAAATATGAGAAATTATGGGAAACTTCAAAAGCTTGTGTGGCGGTTGTAAACCAAGATATTTCAATTGAACCCGGCGTGAATCGAGCATTTATAAAAGTTAAAAATGCGGATTTAGCTATGTCGCAAGTGCTTGAAATGTTTGCGCCTCCTACACCTATTTTCAATACTGAAATTCATCCTTCAGCTACTATTGATGCGTCTGCAACTATTGGAAAAGGAACTCGAATTGGTGCAGGATGTTATGTGGGCCCAAATGTTGTTCTTGGCGAAAATATTACCTTATATTCTAATGTTACTGTTTTAGATGAATGTACAATAGGAAAAAATACGGTAATTTGGTCAGGAGCTGTAATTAGAGAACGTTGCCATATAGGAACCGACTGTATTATTCATCCAAATGCAACAATTGGTGCTGATGGTTTTGGTTTCCGACCTTGTCCAGAAAGAGGATTGGTTAAAATTCCGCAAATAGGTAATGTAATTATTGGGAATTGGGTTGAAATTGGTGCGAACTCTTGTGTAGATCGTGGTAAATTTAGCTCAACAATTGTTGGCGATGGTTGTAAGATTGATAACTTAGTTCAAATAGGTCATAATAGCATTTTAGGACGTTTCTGTATTATGGCAGGGAATTCTGGATTAGCAGGATCAGTAACTTTGGGAGATGGAGTAATCATTGGCGGAAGCGCATCAATAAAAGACCATACCACCATTGGAAGTGGAGCAATTGTTGGTGCTGGCTCTGGAGTTACTGGAGATATTGAAGCTGGTAAAACCATGTTAGGTTATCCCGCCGTTGAAGCTAGAGAAGCTTTAAAACAATGGGCAATTTTGAAACGATTGGTTCGAGATTCAGGAAAATAATCAGAATAATAAAAACAAAAAAAAACATCTTAAGAAATTAAGATGTTTTTTTTTATTATATAAATAATGATAATAAGCTGTAAATAATTCCCGCTAATAATGCAGAAATTGGAATGGTTAATACCCAAGCCCAAATTAAATTCACGGTTACACCCCAACGAACTGCAGAAACTCTTTTGGTGATTCCAACACCAATAATAGAACCTGTGATAGTGTGAGTAGTAGAAACTGGAATTTTAAAATGTTCTGTCATAAATAAAGTTAATGCACCTGCCGATTCAGCTACTACCCCTTCAAAAGCAGTTACTTTAGTGATTTTAGAACCCATTGTTTTTACAATTTTCCATCCTCCACTCAAAGTTCCCAAAGCAATTACCGAATAACATGTTAAAGGAATCCATGAAGGAATTGATCCGTCAATTTTAATTCCATCTTTTTCAGAAGGTAAGATTACATTTAAATCCAACCATCCAGTTGATAAATCAACGTGAGGATTTGTTTTAATATAAACAGCTACAGCAGCGGCAATAATACCCATTACTTTTTGAGAATCGTTACCTCCGTGTCCTAAACTAAAAGCTGCCGAAGATAACAACTGCATTTTCTTTAATACGGCTTCCGATTTTGAAAAAGAAAAACTACTGAACACTAAATTAAATATAGCCAAACTAAAAAATACAATTCCGACTAACAGCCATTTAATGTTTGCAGGAAAGGCAATAATGGAAAGAAAGTGACTTTCAAATCGAGCATCTTTAGGATCGATATCATATTTCAAAACAGAATTTAAAAACCAAACTGCAATTACCATTAAAGCAATTGTAAATAATTTAGGCATGATATTCTTTTTAGATGAATAAATCATCCATAGCGAAATAAAATAAGAAATAATCATTCCAAGTAATGGAGCGAAAAGTATAAAAAGTACAACAATCATTACACCTGATGGTAATAATTCTCCTTCTTTAGCCGCTTTAAACCAGTTTACAATTTTAAAACCTGCATGTTCAGGATCAGTAACGTCTCTAAATCCATGAGCTATGGCAGCACCTGCAAATCCACCAATTAATGTATGTGAGGATGATGATGGAATCCCCTTCCACCAGGTAATTAAGTTCCAAATTATAGCCGCAATTATTCCGGCGAGAATTACAGTTAGGTTGATACTACTGGTGTGAGCAGTTTTTGCAACAGTATCAGCAACTCCAAAGCCAAAAACCCAATAGGCAACAAAATTAAAAAAGGCAGCCCAAGCAACTGCTTGAAAAGGAGTAAGAACCTTAGTTGCAACAATCGTAGCAATTGAATTAGCAGCATCGTGAAAACCATTTATATAATCAAATAGTAATGCTAATACGATAATAAGGATAAGTATGTTGAATTCCATAATTAATATTCAGAAATTTCTGTGGAGTTTATGAATGTTTAACTGCGATAGATTCTAAAACACTCGCTGCATTTTTACATTTGTCAGTTGCCGATTCTAAAACTGATAAAACTTCTTTATATTTGATGATATTTTTAGCGTCAGTTTCATTTTCAAACAATTCAGAAACTGCTTTATCATAAACATTATCCGATTTATTTTCTAATTTATTGATTCTAGCACAAGC
Source organism: Rhizobium sp. Q54 (assembly GCA_943324395.2). Classification (GTDB taxonomy): domain Bacteria; phylum Bacteroidota; class Bacteroidia; order Flavobacteriales; family Flavobacteriaceae; genus Flavobacterium. Next base: position 9,460 of record CALPLL020000035.1, on the reverse strand, counting down.
ATCAGTAATATTTTTAACTTTTTTAAAATTTCTTAATTCTCTTACTGCAATATCGATGTTTTGACACGCCTCCAAATTAATTTCAGTTAGTTTTCTAATAGATTTTGTGATTTTATCTACTTGATACAATTTCATTCTGCTAGCAGCACCATTTAAATTACCAGCAACTGTATCAATTGCAGTTATTAATAAATAGATATCTTCTCTGTCAAATGGTGTAATGAAATTTCTACTTAATTCTAAATTTGTTTGACGAGTAATATCCTCAATTTTACTTTCCAAATCAGTCATTTTTTGAAAAATATTCTCCCGTTCTTTTAAAGGAGCGTTAACAGCTTCATGAAGTTCTGTTGCAATTAAAATCAAATTTTTTGAAGCTTCTTCAAATAATGGAAAAAACTTTTTGTCTTTAGGAATTAAAAACTGAAAAATACTATTAGCATTCATAAATTAAGAATTATTATATTTTTAAAGGACAAATATATCTATTCAATGTTAGCTAAACGTTAACAAATGGAAATTTATACTAAAAATTTATCATTTAATAGATTAATTATCACTCTAATCGTGAACCAACAAAAATATACTATTTTAACAAATTAACAACAATTGGTAATAATTATTAAATTGTAAATATACAATGCCCTTTATATCGTACATTTTAGTAATTTAGCATAATAATTTAATCTGAATTCAATTTTCAATATGGATATTAATTTCAACAAAAACGAAGATCATAACAAACTATTGATCACCGATTTAAAGCAAAAGTTTGCTATAATAAAGTTGGGTGGAGGTGAAAAGCGTATTGAAAAGTTACATGACGAAGGCAAAATGACAGCTCGCGAACGTATTGATTATTTGCTTGACAACAATTCAAAAAATATTGAAATTGGAGGTTTCGTAGGTTACGGAATGTATCAAGATCATGGAGGTTGCCCGTCTGGAGGTGTGGTGGTGAAAATTGGATATATAAAAGGAAAACAATGCGTTGTTGTAGCAAATGATGCAACTGTAAAAGCTGGAGCTTGGTTTCCAATTACTGCTAAAAAGAATTTAAGAGCGCAAGAAATTGCAATGGAAAATCGTTTGCCAATAATCTATTTAGTTGATTCTGCGGGAGTTTATTTGCCTTTGCAAGATGAAATTTTTCCTGACAAAGAACATTTTGGACGAATATTTAGAAATAATGCTCACATGAGCAGCATGGGAATTACCCAAATTGCTGCCGTTATGGGAAGTTGCGTTGCAGGTGGTGCCTATCTTCCAATTATGAGTGATGAAGCCATGATTGTAGATAAAACAGGAAGTATTTTTTTAGCAGGAAGTTATTTAGTAAAAGCTGCTGTTGGTGAATCTATAGATAACGAAACGCTTGGAGGGGCAACAACTCATTGTGAAATATCTGGAGTCACTGATTATAAAGCGAAAGATGACAAAGACGCTTTAGACCGAATTAAAAATATAGTTTCTAAAATTGGTGATTTTGATAAAGCAGGTTTTAACAGAGAAAAATCTCAAAAACCAGCATTTGATGAAAAAGAAATCTATGGGATTTTACCAAAAGCTAGAAACGAACAATATGACATGAATGAAATTATCAAACGATTGGTTGATAATTCTGAATTCGATACCTACAAAGACGGTTACGGACAAACGATAATTACTGGCTACGCTAGAATTGATGGTTGGGCCGTGGGAATAGTTGCAAATCAACGAACCGTTTTAAAATCTAAAACCGGTGAAATGCAATTTGGTGGTGTAATTTATTCCGACTCAGCCGATAAAGCAACCCGTTTTATTGCTAATTGCAACCAAAAGAAAATACCACTAGTATTTATTCAAGATGTGACCGGTTTTATGGTCGGTTCTAAATCAGAACACGGAGGAATTATTAAAGATGGTGCCAAAATGGTCAATGCTGTTGCCAATTCAGTTGTACCAAAATTCACCGTTATTGTTGGAAATTCTTATGGAGCAGGAAATTATGCCATGTGTGGAAAAGCTTATGATCCACGATTAATATTCGCTTGGCCAAGTGCTGAATTAGCCGTAATGGGTGGCACACAAGCGGCAAAAGTATTGGCACAAATTGAAACTTCTTCGCTCAAGGCAAAAGGAGAAACCGTTGACGAAGTAAAAGAAAAAGAAGTTTTCGATAAAATAAAAGCACGTTACGACGAACAAGTTTCACCATATTATGCGGCATCCCGACTTTGGACCGATGCAATAATTGATCCATTGGATACGAGAACTTGGATTTCAATGGGAATAGAAGCTGCCAACCACTCGCCTATTGAAAAAAAATTTAATATGGGCGTTTTACAAGTATAAAAAATTAGAATTGACTAACTAATATTATCATGAAATTAAAATCCTTCTTATTATTATTAATAACTATATCAGCACAACTTTCAGCGCAGGAGCTAATAACAAGAAAAGACTCCTTAAAAGGCAGCTTGAGAATTGAAAGAACTTGTTTTGATGTTTTGCGTTACGATTTAAATGTTAAAATGACTCCTTCTGAAAAATCAATTGTTGGTTTTAATGAAATCACTTTCAAAGTACTTACAAATACTAAAAAAATTCAATTGGATTTATTTAGCAATATGAATATTGACAGTATTGTTTTTAATACTAAAAAGCTCAAATATAAAAGAGAATTTGATGCAGTATTCATAAATTTAGGAAAAGAACTATTAGCAGATTCTCAAAATAAAATTCGTTTTTATTATTCTGGAAATCCAATTATTGCTAAAAAAGCCCCTTGGGACGGAGGCTTTGTATACAAAAGTGATAGCTCTGGTAAAGACTGGGTGGGTGTTGCAGTTCAGGGAACAGGCTCGAGTTTATGGTATCCTTGTAAAGACACGCAATCTGACGAACCCGATTTAGGAGCAACAATTAAGGTGGCTGTTCCTAACGGATTGATGGATGTTTCCAATGGAAGATTGACAGGAAGTGAAGACCTGAAAAATGGTTATACTCGCTGGGATTGGGAAGTTAAAAATCCAATTAACAATTATGATATCACACTAAATATTGCTAATTACATTCATTTTGGTGAAAACTATAAAGGTTTGGATTTAGATTTTTATGTTTTATGTGAAAATGAAGCCCTAGCAAAAAAACAATTTGAACAAGTAAAACCGATGTTAGATTGTTTCCAAAGTAAGTTTGGCGAATATCCTTTTAAAGAAGACGGCTATAAATTAGTTGAAACTCCTTATTTAGGTATGGAGCATCAAAGTGCTGTAGCTTATGGAAATAAGTATGGAAATGGTTATCTTGGAAGTGATTTATCACGAACAGGAATTGGAATGTTATTCGACTTTATAATTATTCATGAAAGCGGTCACGAATGGTTTGGAAATAGTATTACTTCAAAAGATATTGCAGACATGTGGATCCACGAAGGTTTTACTTGCTATTCTGAATCGGTGTTTTTAGAATGTCAATTAGGAATGGAAAAAGCACAACTTTATATTAATGGTTTGAAGAGAAATATTAGAAATGATGAACCAATAATTGCAAAATATGGAATTAATAAAGAAGGTTCAGGAGATATGTATTACAAAGGAGCTTTAATGCTGAATACCATTAGACATATATTAAATGATGATGAAAAGTGGTGGAAAATAATTTTAGATTACTCCAACACCTTCAAACATAAAATTATTGATACTGAAACTGTCCTAGCCTACTTTAACGAAAAAACAGGATTGAACTTGACTTCAGTTTTTAATCAATATTTACGTTATACTAAAATTCCAAAATTAGAAATGAAAATCGATAACCTCAAACTTTGCTATCGTTGGAATGCTTCTGAACCCAATTTTGAAATGCCAGTTGATATTAAAATTAAAGGGGAGAAAGTTAGAATTAATGCTTCAAGCAAATGGGTAAAATCTAGAATTGTTATTGAATCACTTAAGGATATTGAAATTCTAAAAAATGATTTTCTAGTTGATTAAACCAAATTTAAAGTTGCTGCTCTTTTGATTTTTCCGCTTTCAGTTTCTATGAATTTAGGTGTGAAATAGATACTTTTAGGTTTTTCATAAGAAGATAAATCATTGAAAAAATTAGCTTCAAATACTCTTGGATTTCCTTCAATTACAAGAGCTAATTGTTCTCCATATTTTACATCCGGAATTCCGATTACAAAAAAACGAGTTTGGATTTTGTGAGCCAGTTTCATCTCTATTTGCTCCGGATACAACTTCACTCCTGCACTATTTATAACGTTATCAATTCTTCCTAAGAGTTCAAATTCACAATCATTAATGATATTCACCACATCATTTGTAACAATTTTAGAATTAGAAATTCGAGGGACATCAATAACTAAGCAATTTCTATTATCCGTTGAAATTGTAACATTTGGTAAAACCGAAAAATAATTATCGCTAATCTTCTTTGCTGCAATATGGGTTATGGTTTCTGTCATTCCGTAGGTTTCATAAACTAATGTTGGCAATCCTAAAAGTTGATTTTTAAGATTCTCATTAATTTTTGCACCTCCAATTATTAATTTTCGAACATTACTAAGCTCATTAATCGAGTTTTCTACCTGAAGTGGAACCATGGCAACAAAATCATAAATTTTGGCATTGTCTTTCAAAGGATTGGAAGTTGGCTCTACAAAATCCATTTCGAGCCCTAAAACAATACTCCTAATAAGCATCATTTTTCCGGCAATATAATTAGTTGACAAACAATTTAAAACCCGATTTCCTGCTTTTAAATCAAAGAATTCGGCTGTTGCCAATGCTGAAAAAACCAATGCCTGCTTTTCAATTTTGATTTTTTTTGGCGAACCTGTAGTTCCAGAAGTAGCAATAGAGATAAATGAATTCGAATTAAACCAATCAAGAATAAACTCACCGGTAATTCTTTGAAATTCCTCACCTTCCTTAATTAAATCGTAGGCAGCAATTAGCAAATTAGGAAAATCTAATGCAATTCCGTTCCATTTAAAATTAGGGTGAACAGTGTTGTAATCGATTTTATTCATTTATGATTGAATCTGGTTGTGTAACCCTTCCCGTTAATTTTTCTTTCCAATTGGTCCAATTGTATTTTTTTGCAAGTATAAAAAGTATAATTGGATACGTGATTGCAATAGAAATAATCATTTCAATCAAAGTTCCTGAAGTATTTTCAACACCAGAATATTTAAACAAAGCATCAGTTTGCAAAGCAGAAAATTCAGAGGTTAATAGGATTGAAGCCATTAGATTATTACCCAAATGAAATCCTAGTGCCAATTCCATTCCTTCATCCATCAAAGTCATTATTCCCAGCAAAAGCCCAGTACCAATATAAAACACCATAACTCCAAAGCCCATTTCAGCAACTTCAGGATTAGCGCTATGAAATAATCCGAAAACTATCGAGGTAAACAAAAATGGAAACCATCTATTTCTGGCAGCAATTCCTATTTGTTGCATTAAATAACCACGAAATAAATATTCTTCCAAACCTATTTGAAAAGGAAATAACAACAAACTAATAAATAGTAAAATAAAGAAGTTTACGGGTTTAAAGTTCCAAGTAATATTTGAATTATCCCCATAATAAGATACTAAAAACCCAGCGATTGAAATAAATACTATCAATCCAAAAGAAAAAAAGATACGTTTAAAATCTACTTTTACCCTAATAGTTGTTAAAGATAAAATACTTCTATTGTTCAAAACATAAACCAATAAAAATAGCAAACCTAACAGAAAAACAAATGGAAATAAATTGATTATCAAACTTAAATTATTGGGAATGTCTTTCATTAAATCATAAGCAGCTTGCAATTGCTCCTTTGAAGAAACGAAATACATTATAAAATTAGCAATAAAAACTCCCGATGTTAATAGCGCTGTCAATAAAACGCGCCACCATTTATTGTTTCCTTTGTATGCTTGTTCAATAAACATTTGTAAATAATTTAAAATTGTTAGCCAATTTAACTAATATTTTAAGGAAAATCAATTTCTTTGTAAAAAAAATAAACAACCATTAAATGATTCAAATTTATCATAATTCAAGGTGCTCAAAATCAAGACAATGCCTTTCTTTAATTGAAAATTCAGGTAAGAAATTTGAAATAATTAAATATCTCGAAAATCCCCAAACAATTGCTGAGCTAACCGTTTTAATTTCGAAATTAGGAATTGAACCTATTGATTTAGTTCGAAAAAAAGAAAAACTATGGGTTGAAAATTATAAAAATAAAGCAATTACACCGAAGGAACTAATTGAAATTATGACCGAAAATCCAATATTAATTGAAAGACCAATTGTTATCAATGGAAATAAAGCTGTGATTGCAAGACCAATTGAAAATGCCACAGGAATTATATAATGTTTATTTAACATATCTTTGGCAATTCAACCCTAAACCAAGTTTTACTTTTGCAGTCTTAATTAGAAAAAAATACATGAAAACCCTTAAAAAATCAATTACACTTTTAGTTCTATTATTTTCAATATTAAATTTTGGTCAAACTAGGCCAGATGTAAAAAAAATAAATATCACAGGGGTTGTAAATGAGAAAGTTAGCAAGCAGCCTCTTGAATATGCTACTTTAACTTTCACAAATACTAAAAACCCTAAAGCCGTTTTTGGTGGAATTACCAATGGAAAAGGGGAATTCAATATTGAAGTAAATGCTGGTAATTACAATGTTAAAATTGAATTTATTTCATTTAAAGCTATTGAATTTAGCCAACAATCATATAAAGAAAGTACCAATCTTGGAACTATTTTCCTTGAAGAAGATGCCAATCAATTGAATGAAGTTGTGGTGCGTTCTGAAAAAACCACCGTTGAAATAAAATTGGATAAAAAAGTATACAATGTAGGTTCTGATTTAATGGTAAAAGGGGGAACAGTAAGTGATGTGTTAGATAATATCCCTTCGGTTACAGTAGATTCTGATGGCGCTGTGAGTTTAAGAGGAAATGCTAATGTGAGAATATTAGTTGACGGAAAACCTTCAAATGCTATTAATATTGCTGAAGCTTTACGCCAAATTCCAGCAGATGCAATTGATAAAGTGGAAGTGGTAACCAATCCATCTGCAAGATATGATTCTGAAGGTGGTGGAGGATTATTGAATATTATTTTGAAAAAAGGAAAAAACAAAGGTTTAAACGGAGCGATAATTGCTTCAACTGGTGACCCTTTAAATTATGGATTATCAGGAAATATCAACTATAAATCAAAGTTTTATAATATTTATACTACCACTGGATACAACTATAGAAAAAATCCTGGGAACGCTAAATTTAATACCCAATATTTAAATTCTAACGGAACTGTTAGGAATTATATTGACGAATATAGAAACAATGAAAGATTAAGAAAGGGTTTAAATTCGAATATTGGATTTGATATCTATTTTGATGACAATACAACATGGTCTAACGCAATTAATTTAAGAAACAATAATAGTAACAACCCTGAGTACGTTACTTTTAATAATTTCGACATAAATCGTTTATACACAGGTACTAATTTTAGAAATAGCGATCAATCAAATGATGGAATTAACAAAGAATACACCACTAATTTTACAAAAAAATTCAAAAGAGACGGTCATAAATTCACTATTGACGGATCATTTTCAGAGAACAAAGACAATGATTATTCTTTAATTTCAAGTGCTATTTCGGAAAAAACAAGTAACATTCAAACTCAAGATCGCAACATGATTCAGTCCGATTATGTTTTGCCATTTGGGAAAGCAAATCAATTTGAATTTGGTTACAAAGGTGATTTTAATAAATTATTAACAGAGTTTAAAGTTGGAGGTATAGACCTAGTTTCTGGAGCTTATACCCCAAACCTTCGATATACGAACACTTTAGATTACAGTGAATCAGTGAACGCACTTTATACTCAATTTGGAACTAAAGTAAATAAATTTTCATTTCTATTTGGATTGCGTTGGGAAGATTCAAAAATTGAAATCAATCAGTTAGTTACTAACGAATTCAACACCCAAAAATACAACAACTTGTTCCCAAGTGCATTTATAACTTATGAAATTTCTGAAGGAAATAGTATTTCTTTCAGTTATAGCAAAAGGATTTCAAGACCTAGAGGACGTCAAATAAATCCTTTTTCAAGTTATGCCAGTAACATCAATATCTTTAGAGGAGATCCTAATTTAAAACCTGCATTCACTGACGCATTTGATTTTGGTTACTTGAAAAAATGGGATAAACTGACTTTAAGCACTTCTACCTATATTAGTAAAACAACGGATTCTTTTCAATTTATTCGAAGAGAAAGCGGTGATTTTGTAGATTTAATTCCTGTAATTTTGAGCACTCCAATTAATTTAAATACCGAATTACGTTATGGATTTGAATTTACTTTAAACTATTCTCCATTTAAATGGTGGAAATTAAACTCCAACTTCAACTTTTATAAATTTGATTTAAAAGGGAATGATGTTTACACAAATTCTCAAAATGTAGTTGTAACTACAAATTTTGACAACTCGGCAACGTCATGGTTTACTCGATTGACTTCGAAAATTACCCTCCCTTATAAAATTGATTGGCAAACAAATGTTACCTATAATGGTCCGGAAAAATATGCCCAAGGGAACACATTAGCAGTTGTAGGTGCTAATTTAGGTTTTAGTAAAGACATCATGAAAGACAAAGCAACTATCGCTTTAAATGTTCAAGACGTATTTAATTCAAGAAAAAGAATGTATAATAATAACATTCCAAATGTATTAAATTCGTATGTTGAAATGCAATGGGCTATGCGACAAATTACATTATCATTTACCTACAGATTCAACAAGAAAAAAGAAGAAAGAACTAAACCTGCTAGAAGTAGTGAAAACGGAGATGATTTTCAAGGTTAATAGTTATTTTTAATTCAAATAAAAAAGTGCTTTCAAAATTGAGAGCACTTTTTTTTAGATAAAGTATAAAAAAAGCCGACCGAAATTAGATTTCAGTCAGCTTATATTTTATTAAAACATGAAGCAAATTACTCTGCTTGTGATTTTTTAGCTTTTCTTTCTTTGTACATTTCCCATAAAGCACCGCCAACCCAATATTGAACGAAACCAATTAAGAAAAACATCAACCAAAATCCCATGGTAAGGATAGTTAAGAAAAGTAAAAAACCTAAATACTGTGAAAAGTCAAACATGATTATTCGGAATTATTGAAAATGATTACAAATGTAAGTGTAATATTTTTTCCAACCAATAAATCCTCAATCAATTTTTTAAAAAATAGTTTTTTATGCGTAATTTTGCATCACAATTTAACTAGAAGTCTTTCTAAATTAATTGATAACTCGTTATATAAAACAAACACACAATAAAATGGAATTCAGAATCGAAAAAGACACCATGGGTGAAGTGCAAGTTCCTGCAGATAAATATTGGGGAGCTCAAACAGAACGTTCAAGAAATAATTTTAAAATAGG
>CALPLL020000034.1 GCA_943324395.2 Rhizobium sp. Q54 | reverse complement strand
TTTTTATTATTTTGTAAAAAAATACAAAAGCCACCAAACAATTGGAATACTCTCAACCCAAAAGTCAGTATAATATTTAGATCGATTTTCAGTACTAAAAAACAGGAAAAGCGCAATTACAATTGCAATCACAAAATTCAAAAGCAATTCTAAAAAGTGATTATTGATATTGCTATTGCTATTGCCATTGTAATTGCTTTTGAAATTGATACTACTTAACCCAATGAACAAAATTAACAAAACGAATCCCAGATTTTTTGTTTTTTTAACGCCAATTTGCTGAGGTACGGTTTTTAAATGAGGATCGTCATTTTTAAAATCTTTTATTTCAAAAATCAATATTAAGGAAAAAATTAGAAGAAACCTTTGAAGGATTAGTATTCCTATTTCTAAATTTATTCTATAACCTGAATTTAATATTGGTAAGAGCACAGTAACGCCAATCCAACAAATCGTAACAATATAAATTTTAAAACCAGCCCAATTTCTAGCATTTTTTTTGTTTGGAAAAAAGGGTAAGGTATACAATAGGGTCAAAATTAAAAATAAGGGTGCAATAATTTTAGTGAATTTCTCGAGTTCAAAGAAGTAATAAATTCCAATTATTAACGAGAGAAAACTCAATCCAGCGATTGCTTTTAATTTCCAACTCATGTTATTTCTTTTGGCTCGAGCCAACGCATCAAATTTTACAAAATTATAGCCGGCAATTGTTCCAAAAAAAGCAAATAAGGCAACTGAATGATTTATTGAAATGTTTAAGATTAAGTAAGTGCAATTTACAAGCGCAAAGCACGAAAAAGCTACATGAATGCTTGAATCTAGATAAAAATCAAAAATATGTTTAAATGACTTCATTAAACAAAAATAATTAAACTGTTAATAAGAATGGCTTTTAGTTGAAAAATACTTAGAAATTGGGATTAAAATCGACTAAAATTTTGAATATAATACATAAATTTGCACTTCCAAATATCAACAATTTTACTAAAATTATGAAAACAGATGCTCTTGCTTTAAGACATATTGGACCAAATGAAAATGAACTTCAACATATGCTAAAAACAATTGGTGCAAAGTCACTTGATCAATTGATTTTGGAAACAATTCCAGAGGATATTCGACTAAAAAATCCCTTAAATTTAGCATCTGCAATGACGGAATATGAATTTTCAAATCATATTTCTGAATTGGGAAATAAAAATAAAGTGTTTAAAACCTATATCGGTTTAGGATACAATCAAGCAATTGTTCCAGCAGTTATTCAGAGAAATATTTTTGAAAATCCGGGTTGGTATACTGCTTACACTCCTTATCAAGCCGAGATTGCTCAAGGACGTTTGGAAGCGATTTTGAATTTTCAAACTATGGTTATTGAATTATCAGGAATGGAAATTGCTAACGCATCATTGTTAGACGAAGGTACTGCCGCTGCAGAAGCAATGGCTCTTTTATATGATGTTAGAACTCGTGATCAAAAGAAAAATAATACTTGTAAGTTCTTCGTTTCTGAAGAAATTTTACCTCAAACTTTATCTGTATTAATTACTCGTGCAGCTCCTATTGGTGTTGAATTGGTTATTGGAAATCACGAAACCTTCGATTTTTCAAATGAATTTTTCGGTGCAATTTTACAATACCCAGGGAAATTCGGACAAGTTCATGATTACGCCTCATTTATTGCAAAAGCTAAAGAAAATGAAATTAAAGTTGCCGTTGCTGCAGATATTTTAAGCTTAGTGAAATTAACTCCTCCCGGAGAAATGGGTGCTGATGTGGTTTTAGGAACTACACAACGTTTTGGAATTCCATTAGGTTATGGTGGTCCACATGCTGCATATTTTGCAACTAAAGACGAGTATAAAAGAAGTATGCCAGGTAGAATAATCGGTGTTACGGTTGACACCAACGGAAATCGTGCTTTAAGAATGGCATTGCAAACACGTGAGCAACATATTAAAAGAGATAAAGCGACTTCAAATATTTGCACAGCACAAGTATTATTGTCGGTTATGGCAGGAATGTATACTGTTTTTCACGGTCCAAAAGGATTAAAATATATTGCAAATAAAGTTCATGCGGCTGCAGCTACATTAGCCAATGAATTGAATAAATTAGGTTACGAGCAAACCAATAATGCCTTTTTTGATACTATTGTTGTAAAAGCAGACGCTAAGAAAGTCAATAAATTGGCATTAGAAAATGAAATTAACTTCTATTATATTGACGATGCTACAGTTTCAATTTCATTAAATGAAACTACAAGCATTTCCGATTTAAATAAAATTATTGCAATTTTTGCTGCTGCAAATGGGACTCAGGCTATTGCAATACAAGAATTAACAACAACAAATCATTTCCCAGAAAATTTAGTAAGAACCTCAGAATTTTTAAAACACGATGTGTTTAACAGATATCATTCAGAATCTGCAATGATGCGTTATATCAAAATGTTGGAAAGAAAAGATTTGGCACTGAACCATTCGATGATTTCACTTGGTTCGTGTACAATGAAATTAAATGCTGCAGCTGAAATGTTGCCTCTAAGCAATCCAATGTGGAATAACATTCACCCATTTGTACCATTAGATCAAGCTCAAGGCTACAAAGAAATGTTGACTAAATTAGAACAACAATTAAATGAAATAACCGGTTTTGCAGGAACTACTTTACAACCAAATTCAGGTGCTCAAGGAGAATATGCTGGACTTATGGTTATTCGTGCTTACCATCAATCTCGTGGAGATCACCATAGAAATATTGCCTTAATTCCATCATCTGCTCACGGAACTAACCCTGCTTCTGCAGCCATGGCGGGTATGAAAGTTATTGTTACTAAAACCCTTGAAAACGGAAATATTGATGTGGATGATTTACGTGAAAAAGCAATTTTATACAAAGACGAACTTTCTTGTTTAATGGTAACTTATCCATCTACACATGGAGTTTTTGAAAGCGCTATTCGAGAAATTACTCAAATAATTCACGATAATGGAGGCCAAGTTTATATGGATGGTGCCAATATGAACGCACAAGTTGGATTAACAAATCCTGCAACTATTGGTGCTGATGTTTGCCACTTGAATCTTCATAAAACATTTGCAATTCCGCATGGAGGTGGAGGTCCTGGTGTTGGTCCAATTTGTGTTGCGCCACAATTAGTGCCGTTTTTACCTTCAAATCCTATAGTTTGTACCGGAGGAGAAAACGCAATCACAGCAATATCTGCAGCACCTTGGGGATCAGCTTTAGTGTGTTTGATTTCTTATGGATACATTTCAATGTTGGGTGCTGAAGGAGTTACCAACGCAACTAAATATGCAATTTTAAATGCTAATTATATTAAAGAGCGTTTGAACGGTCATTATGACACTTTATATTCTGGTGAAATGGGACGTGCGGCTCACGAAATGATTTTGGAATGTCGTCCTTTCAAACAAAAAGGAGTTGAAGTTACCGATATTGCAAAACGATTGATGGATTATGGTTTTCACGCGCCAACGGTTTCATTTCCAGTTGCAGGAACTTTAATGATTGAACCAACAGAAAGTGAAAATTTAGAAGAATTAGATCGTTTTTGTGATGCAATGATTGAAATTCGAAAAGAAATTGAAGCAAGCACAATTGAAGATCACAATACGGTTTTGAAAAATGCTCCTCATACTTTAATGATGGTTACTGCAGATGTTTGGAATTTTCCTTACAGCCGTGAAAAAGCTGCTTTCCCATTAGAATATATTTCTGAGAATAAATTTTGGCCTACCGTTAGGAGAACCGATGATGCTTATGGAGATAGAAATTTAGTTTGCTCTTGTGCACCAATTGAAGCGTATATGGAAAGTTAAAAAACTATAATTAATAAGTTAAATCCATCTCAAAAGTAAAATTTCGAGATGGATTTTTTTTATATTTGACTATGAAAGACATAGAAACTCAAGAAGATTTATATTATTTAGTCGATAATTTTTATAAAAGATTATTGTCAGATGCTTCGATAAGTTACATTTTCACTGATGTGGTCAAAATTAAGTTGGAAGAGCATTTACCGATATTAGTCACATTTTGGTCACAAGCAATTTTCGATACTGGTGGCTATTTCAATAACCTTACCAAAATCCATTTGGATATTAATGAAAAAGAAAAGCTAACACCTGAGTTATTCACTATTTGGTTAAATCACTTTAATGACTCGGTTAATGATAATTTTGCGGGTACAAATGCTGAAAAAATAAAAAATCAAGCTTTAAGTTTGGCAACCGTAATGCAAATAAAAATAAATATTGATAATAAAAATAAATAATCAATAATTATTGAACTCAAAATTTGCTTAATTCATAATTACACCCTTTCGGAGGTTAATTTATTGTTAATTGACAATTTTAATTATTAAATTAGCTTGTAATTATATTCGAAACAAATGAACATAAAAATATCAGGCTCTGGAAGTTATATACCAGAAATTATTGTAAGTAATTTAGATTTTAGCAAACATCATTTTATGAATGAAGACGGAACTCCATTTGCCTACAGCAATGAAACCGTAATTGAAAAATTTAAAGGAATCACAGGAATTGATGAAAGAAGATATGCTGAACCATCGGTAATCACCTCTGACATGGCTTATTTGGCTTCTGATAAAGCAATAAAAAATGCCGGAATTGATCCTGAATCGTTAGATTATATCATAGTTGCTCATAATTTTGGAGATATTAAAAGCGGAACAATTCAGTCGGATGCTTTGCCTTGTTTAGCGGCTCGTGTTAAAAATAAATTACAAATTCAAAACCCAAAATGTGTTGCCTTTGATATCCTTTTTGGATGTCCGGGCTGGATTGAGGGAATGCTTCAAGCCTATGCGTTATTAAAATCGGGGATGGCCCAAAAATGTTTGGTTATTGGAGCAGAAGCGTTATCAAGAGTTGTAGATCCTCACGACCGCGATTCTATGATTTATGCGGATGGTGCAGGGGCAACCATCGTAGAAATTACAAATGAAAATTGCGGGATATTATCTCATGAAAGTGCTTCCTATACTTATACTGAAAAAGACTACCTTTTTTATGGGAAATCGTATAATAATGATTTAGATCCAGATGTTTTTTATATTAAAATGCACGGTAGAAAAATATACGAATTTGCTTTAAGCAATGTCCCTACTGCAATGAAAAGCTGTTTAGAAAAAAGTGGAATTGCGATTGAAGAGGTTAAGAAAATTCTAATTCATCAAGCTAATGAAAAAATGGATGAAGCTATAATTAATCGTTTTTATAAATTATACAATCAAACTCCGCCTGAAGGAATTATGCCCATGTGTATTAATTTCTTGGGAAATAGTAGTGTGGCAACTATTCCAACATTATACGATTTATTGGTGAACAATCAACTTGAGAATCACGAAATAAAAAAGGGTGATATATTACTTTTTGCTTCTGTAGGAGCTGGGATGAATATTAACGCTTTCGTTTATAGGTATTAGAATTGTAATTTTTGAATCATTTTTTCAACCCAAAAGTTATAAGAAAAAACTAATTTTAGTTTGTAAATCACCATTAGATTTAGCGACAAGCAAAATATAGTTTTGTAAATTAAATTCAATAAATGGTTGTCTAAAATTGGCAAATAGTAGCTAATTAATAGCACTGTCACAAATACCAATATCAATTTTAGATACGAGATATCGAAAGGTAATATTTTGAATTTCTTATAGATAAATAGTAATTTGGATAAATTAAACACTATCATTGAAATCAATGAGGCAACGGCAACTCCTTCAATTCCGTAATTTAGCACTTTGATAAACAATAGATTAAGAGATACATTTAATATAATCAACAATCCAATTGCGATTATATTGAATTTGTAATATTTAGAGTAAGTAATAATTTCCCCATTAAATCCAGTTCCCATATTGATCAATACATTGAATCCTAAGATTAATATCACAGGAATTGAACCTGTTAAACTTTCATGTGTTGGCAACAGCATAAACAAATTATCAATTCCTAGGAAAATACAACTGTAAAGAAGCGCTCCAATAAAGAAAAGTAGTTTGGAAATTTCCTTGTATTTTAAATCAAGTTCAGAAATTTGATTGTTTTTTATAAAGTTAGAAATTATAGGCGCATACAAAATAAAAATTCCAGTTGCAGGAACCGCAAGGGCTGAAGCCAAAGTAACTCCTATACTAAAAGCACCATTAGCTTCCATAGAAATGAATTTTGGGATCATTAGGGAATCTATTCTAAAGGCAAATACAGAACCTAAACTTCCGGCAAATGCAAACAGTGAAAAGCGGTACATTTCTTTCTTACTGATTTCTGAAAATAACGATTTGAAATCGAATTCCAATTTAGGTTTGAAATAATAAAACAGATAAATTCCGATTAAAATTGCAATTAATCCATACGAAATAATATATAAAAGTAGTGATTCATCAATTGTGTAAAATTGGTTTAAAACCAAAATAAAAACCAATGGTAATATTAGTTTTGGAATAATATTATCAAAAAATGTAGGGATTGCTATTTTTCCAATTATAGTTGATTGCTTCTTAAATAAATCTATTAAAGCGAGTGATAATCCAATTGGGAAAGCCAAATAGATATATTTAAATCCAGATAAAGCGGGCAGTAATGAAGCCAATCCAATTAAAGAAACTAAAATAAGTCCTATTGAAAAAATAGACAATACACTATAGGAGAAAAGCTGTTTTTCTTGATTGGAATCTAATTTCGGGCCAAATTTAATAAGCGTTTGTGAAGCACCTAACAGCATAATCGGGAATAAAATTTGTGCTAAAGATTCAACATATCTAAAAACCCCAAGCATTTCTTTGTTTTTTGGATAAATAAAAAGCGTTGAGACTATTCCAATAATAATTCCAACATAATTAATTATGGTAAAAAAAAAGGCTTGTTTGTGAGTTTCTTTATTTGACATAATTACAGTGGTAAAACACCATTTGTACCTTTAATTGAGTTTTCACGAATTTGTAATATCATTCTAATATTCAAAAGTAAGTTAAAATAATACAATAGAAGTTTAAAAAATAGAGAAATGGTATTTAAGGCACCTTGATTTGAAAAATGAAATTTTGACAATCCAAAAACTGATTTTAATCCCAGAAATATTGAGTTAAAAAGGGATTTATTGCAATTAATCATTTGATTTAAAACTAAATACTTAGATTGTAATTCTATTTTATTTGGATTTAATTTTACAATGCGATCATGACAAAAAGCAGCATTTTTGACAACTCCAATCTTAAATCCGTGGAATTTAACACGCTCACAAAAATTTCTATCTTCACCATAATGACTAAATATTGGATCAAAAAAACCTATTTTTGTAAAACATTCCTTTGAAACTAACCAAGCAGCTGCGTTTATAAATGGCACAATACGAATCGATTCTGCGTCTTCTTCATTTGTAAATCTATTGAAATAGGTATTGAAATTAGTATCTAAAGTTACTTCATCTGCAGAATAATGTAAAGGACTTAAAACTCCTAAATTTGGATTTTGGGCTGATACTTCAACTAAATTTGAAATTGTATTTTCATAAATCCATGTATCTTGATTCAATAAAAAAACTGCGTCAGCACCATTTTTAAGGGCAAAATCAATTCCAATATTATTGGCTTTGCCAAATCCCAAATTGTTTTTATTTTGAATAAGTTCAATCGAGCTGAATTCCTTAATTATATTGATGGTTTTATCAGTTGATGCGTTGTCAACGATAATAATTTCAATTGGGTAATTTGAATTTAATAGCGAATTTAAATTCTTTTTTATCCAAATTTCCCCATTAAAAGTAACAATAACAACCGCTATTTTCTTTTTCAAATGAAAGTTATTTTTTAATCACTACAAAAATAATGATATTTGCAGTAGACTTTGTAAAAAAATGAAATATTACCTAATTATTCCTGCTCATAATGAAGCTGATTTTATTGCTTTGACACTAGAATCTTTGGTTTCACAATCTGTTGTACCCTCAAAAGTGGTAATCGTAAATGATAATTCTACAGATGAAACCGCTTCTATTGTTAACAATTTTAGCGAAAAATATTCCTTTATTACATTGGTAAATAAAACTTCTGAAGCTATCCATATGCCTGGAAGCAAAGTTATTCAAGCCTTCCATAAAGGATTTGAAACAATTGATTCTAATTACGATATTATCGTGAAATTGGATGCCGATTTGATTTTACCTGATAATTATTTTGAAACAATTTTAGAGCACTTTAAAAGTGATAGTAAAATTGGAATGGTTGGTGGTTTCGCCTACGTAGAAAAAAATGGAGAATGGGTATTAGAAAACTTAACCGACAAAGATCACATTCGAGGTGCATTTAAAGCCTATAGAAAAGAGTGTTTTCTTCAAATAGGGAATTTAAAACCAGCAATGGGTTGGGACACTGTTGACGAATTACTTTGTAAATTTTACGGATGGAAAGTAGTTACAGATGCCACTTTGAAGGTCAAACATCTAAAACCTACAGGTGCTAACTATAACAAAACTGCTAGATTTAAACAAGGAGAAGCATTTTATTCAATTGGCTATGGCTTTTTTATAACTTTAATTGCTTCCTTGAAATTAGCCTTTTTGAAAGGCAAGCCATTGTTATTTTTTGATTACATTCAAGGATTTTGGAAAGCGAAATTAAATCATAAACCTTTATTAGTAAGTAATGAACAAGCGAGATTTATCCGAAATTACCGTTGGAAAAAGATGATAGAAAAGGTATTTAAATAATCACATAATTCATTTTTTAAAATTAATTTCTTTATTAATTCAAAAGTCACAACTTATCGCTAATTTCGCCAATATATTTATTTTATGATGCTCATTCGTTATATATCGCAAATCGGAAAGTATTTCATTATGTGGAGAGAAATTTTCAAAAAACCTACTAAATGGTCGGTTATGAAAGTTCTTATCTACAAAGAAATTGACGATTTAATTATAGGTTCACTTGGAATTGTGGCATTTATCTCCTTTTTCGTAGGTGGCGTGGTAGCAATTCAAACAGCTTTAAATTTAACGAATCCATTAATTCCTAAATATTTAATAGGATTTGCAACTCGACAATCTGTAATTTTAGAATTTGCACCCACTTTTATTTCTGTTGTAATGGCAGGTAAAATGGGTTCATTTATTACTTCTAGTATTGGAACCATGAGGGTTACAGAGCAAATTGACGCACTAGAAGTTATGGGTGTAAACTCCTTAAATTATTTGGTTTTCCCAAAATTAGTTGCTTTATTATTGTATCCTTTTTTAATTGGTATTTCAATGTTTATTGGTATTTCAGGGGGTTATATTGCTGCAGTATATGGAGGTTTCGGTACCGAAGCTGATTTTGTTTCTGGATTACAACAAAAATTTATCCCTTTTCATATTGCATACGCATTTATAAAAACATTTATTTTCGGACTAATATTAGCCACAATTCCCTCCTTTCATGGTTATTATATGAAAGGCGGTGCGCTTGAAGTTGGAAAAGCCAGTACAGTTTCATTCGTTTGGGCTTCTGTTTCAATTATTGCTGTGAATTATATTTTAACGCAACTACTTTTGACCTAATGATAGAAATAAAAAACATAGAAAAATCATTTGGCGATAGCAAAGTCCTAAAGGGAGTTTCAACTACTTTTGAGACTGGTAAAACCAATTTAATTATAGGGCAAAGTGGATCTGGTAAAACAGTATTGCTAAAAAGTTTACTCGGAATCCATTCCCCAGAAGTTGGAACAATTTCATTTGATGGGAGAATTTATTCTGATTTATCAGCTGAAGATAAAAGAGAATTGCGTACAGAAATTGGAATGGTTTTTCAAGGAAGTGCCCTTTTTGATTCTATGACGGTTGAAGAGAATGTTGGTTTCCCTTTGAAAATGTTTACCAATAATTCAAAATCAGAAATTCAAGACCGAGTTAATTTCGTTTTGAAAAGAGTAAATCTAAATGATGCAAACTCTAAATTTCCAGCTGAAATATCAGGTGGAATGCAAAAACGTGTCGCTATTGCCCGAGCAATTGTAAATAATCCAAAGTATTTATTTTGTGATGAACCCAATTCTGGATTAGATCCAAATACGGCGATTTTAATTGATAATTTGATTAAAGAAATTACCGAAGAATACAATATTACAACAGTAATAAATACACACGATATGAATTCCGTTATGGAAATAGGTGAAAAAATCATCTTCCTCAAAAATGGATTAAAGGCTTGGGAAGGAACTAAAGAAGAGATTTTTAGAACAGACAATCAAGCAATAGTTGATTTTGTTTATTCTTCCAATTTATTTAAAAAAGTACGTGAAGCTTACTTAATGGGTAAATAATTTACTGTTTTAAACTGGCTACTAAACCCTTAATTTCTTGCTCTTTTGATTTTGGATAAATCAATAAAACATTGTCTTTATCAACTATAATAAAATCTTCTAATCCGTCTATAATTACCAATTTATCTTTCGAGGTGCTGATAATATTGCTTGAAGAATTTTTCAAAACTACTTTAGCATTTACCACGGCATTATTATTTTCGTCTTTATCCAATTTTTCATGTAATGAACCCCAAGTTCCAAGGTCATTCCAGTCGAAAGTTGCAGGTAAAACATAAACGTTTTTAGCTTTTTCTAGTACAGCATAATCGATAGATACATTCTCAGCATTGGCATAATTTTCATTGATAAATGCTGCTTCTGAATGGGTGTTATAATCCTCAAATCCTTTAAAAAACAATCCAGTCATTTCAGGTTGAAATTTTTCAAAAGCTTCAATTATAGATTTTACTGACCATATAAAAATTCCTCCATTCCATAAAAAATTTCCACTTGCAAGAAACGATTTTGCAGTTTCATAATCTGGTTTTTCGCGAAATTGATTGACTGTTTTTATTGGATTATTATCCGATTTATTGTATTCAATATATCCAAAACCTGTATTTGGAAATGTAGGTTTTATTCCTAAAGTCATCAAAGAATCTTCATTGGAACAAAAATCAAAACATTGTTTTAAATTTTCTGTAAAAAGGTCTTCATCTTCAATCCAATGGTCACTAGGAGCAACTACCATTACGGCATCAGGATTTTGTTTTTTTATTTTTAAAGAAGCATATAAAATACAAGGAGCAGTATTTCGCATTGCAGGTTCCAATAAAACTTGTTCTTGTTTTACCATTGGCAATTGTTCCAAAACCAAGTTGTTGTATTTTTCGTTGGTTAGAATTAATATATTTTCAATTGGAATTAGCTTTGATAATCGACTGAATGTTTTTTGAATTAGGGTATCACCTGATCCAAGCATATCGTGAAATTGTTTTGGAAATTCAGTGGTACTTACTGGCCAAAATCTTGATCCAACTCCTCCAGCCATTAGTATGGCATAATAATTTTTATTCATTTTTTAATTATTTAAAAGCTCAACTTCGGCATTTGGGTTAAATAAATAAATCCGACCTGAATTTATTTCTAAACATTCATATCTTTTTACTCTTAGGGCTATTTTTTTAAAAATTTTTCCGTTTGAAATTCTAAAAACGCTTCCATAAGGAATTTCAAAGATATAGCTTTTATCGTTTTGCTCATCATATTGTTTTAACGCCAAAGACAAAGTTGCGTCAGTATCACTGCTGGCTGTTGGATTTTTGAAATGTCTTGCTAATAATGGCAATAAATTTGCTGGAAAAATCTCAGGCCTAATATAGGGTACCATTAATATTTGAAAACTGTATTTCCATTGATCACCGTGAGGTTTTATGTTTCTACCAAATTTCTCAAATGCTACTAAATGGGAAATTTCGTGAATTAAAGTAATTAGAAACTTGTACTTATTCAAATTTGCATTTACAGTAATTTCATGTTTACCATTGGCACCTTTTCTATAATCCCCGTGTCTTGTAACTCTTTCGTTTACAATTTTAAGATGAACTTGATTGGCAACGATTAATTCAAATACTGGTTTTACAGCATGTTCTGGGATATATTTTGATAATGTTTCGTTCAAGAATTTATTTTTTATGGATTTGATGTAGTTACTTGTAATACTTTTCCGTTGTAATATTTATTTCCTGTTAAGGTAAAATCAAAAATGTAATTGGCCATTTCTAATGCTGATAAATTTGCTTGATAACCCGGAAATGCTTCGGCTAACATTTCTGTTTGAACTGCTCCTAATGCCAATACATTGAATGCAATTTCTCTCTCTTTATATTCTTCAGCTAGTAATTCTGAAAGCGTAATTACCGCACCTTTACTAGAACTGTAAGCAGATAATCCAGCAAACTTCATACTTCCTTGAATTCCTCCCATGCTGCTAATAGTAACTACATGACTTCCTTTTATAAGATATGGTAAGCAAATTTTAGTTAAATTGGCAACTCCAAAAACATTTACTTTGTAGATATTTTCAAATTCTAATGAATGTAAAATTTGTTCCTGATTCGTTAACTCTTTACCATCCGCACCTAAACCATTTCTGTCAATTTCTAACGACTGACATGCTTTTTGTAAGGCTTCTTGGAAAGAACGTCCTATTCCCATAACCTCTCCAACCGACTTCATTTGAAGACCTAGTTTACGATCTGTTCCTGGGAATTTATTAAAGTTCCAACGTGGTATTTTTACAATTACGTAA
>CALPLL020000033.1 GCA_943324395.2 Rhizobium sp. Q54 | reverse complement strand
GATTTTTGATATTCTGCCACTTTCTTTTCGAAGAAATTGGTTTTTCCTTGAAGGGAAATCATATCCATAAAATCAAAAGGATTTGAGGTATTGTATTCTCTATCACAACCCAATTCAACTAATAATCTGTCGGCAACAAACTCTAAATACTGAGTCATTAAAGCCGCATTCATACCAATTAAACTCACAGGAAGTGATTCTGTAATAAACTCTCTTTCAATATTTAAAGCGTCTACAATAATCTCACGAATTCTTGTTTTAGGCACTTTATTTACCAAATGGTGGTTGTGTAAATGCACTGCAAAGTCACAGTGAACTCCTTCGTCACGAGAAATTAACTCGTTTGAAAAGGTTAATCCCGGCATTAAACCACGTTTTTTTAACCAATAAATAGAACAAAACGCTCCTGAAAAGAAAATCCCTTCAACAGCAGCAAAAGCAATCAATCTTTCTGCAAAAGAATCCGATTCAATCCATTTTAGTGCCCAATCTGCTTTTTTCTTAATCGCAGGAAAAACTTCTAAAGCGTTGAATAATTCATCTCTTTCGGTTTCGTCTTTTACGTAAGTATCAATTAATAGCGAATACGTTTCACTATGAATGTTTTCCATCATAATTTGGAAACCATAGAAGAATTTTGCTTCAGCATATTGAACTTCATTAACGAAGTTCTCTGCTAAATTTTCATTTACAATTCCGTCAGAAGCCGCAAAAAAAGCTAAAATATGTTTGATGAAATAACGCTCTTCATCGTTCAATTTATTATTCCAATCATTAATATCTTGAGACAAATCAATTTCTTCGGCAGTCCAAAAACTAGCCTCCATTTTCTTATACCATTCCCATATATCATGGTGTTTGATAGGAAAAATCACAAAGCGGTTTTTGTTTTCTTGTAAAATCGGTTCTACTGATGCCATAATTGGTTGACTTTTATCTAATTTAATTGATGAAATATTTTTGAAATTTGAACTACAAAGATTGTGAATAATCGTGGTTTAAAAAAGCCAAACTTATTCACAATTGGCATTAGTTTTTAACAATCATATCAACATCAGATATTTTTTAAAATTATTATTAATATACTGATAATCAATAATTTAATATTTATAAAAATTGATAAAGTCCCGTAAAATCTAGGATTTTAATTTTTTGTTTTATAAATAATTTGAGGTAATAATAAAGGAAATTATTTTTTAATTTCTTGAGCAACTTTTTCAAGTTCGAGATACCAGTCTTCGCCAAAACGACGAATTAATGCTTCTTTGACAAATTTATAAACCGGAACTTCCAATTCTTTTCCTAAAGAACAGGCGTCGTCACAAATTTCCCATTTGTCATAATTTACGGCAGCAAATTCTGTAAAATCTTTCACACGAATGGGATATAAATGACATGAAACAGGTTTTTTCCAGTCAATTACTCCTTGGTTGTAAGCTTGTTCAATTCCACAAAGCGCAGTTGCTCCATCATAAATCACATAGGCGCAATCTTTATCGTCAACTAATGGCGTTTCTAGATCGCCTTCTTTGCCTTTGGTCCAAGTGCCTTGTGCTTCAATTGCGTCAATTCCTTCTTTTCTTAAAAAAGGTTTTACTTTAGGAAAAATAGATTCCATGATTAAAGTTTCTTCTTGACTTAAAGGCGCTCCCGCATCTCCATCAACACAACAAGCTCCTTTACAAGCAGACAAATTACACACGAATTCTTTTTCAAGAATGTCTTCAGATACTATGGTTTTTCCTATTTGAAACATGCCGCAAAGATAACTATTGTTTTGAATTGCTTCTATATAATAATAACAATAATTTCATGTGATTTCTTTCTAAATTGGCTACTTTTGTACTCTTAAACACCACTATTATGGAATTCGATTTTAAAGAAATTGCAACGGTTGGAATGGTCCTTTTTGCAGTAATTGATATTGTAGGAACTATTCCTATTATTGTAAATTTAAGAAGTAAACACGGCCATATTGAGTCTGAAAAAGCATCAATTGTGGCGGGAATTATCATGATTGTGTTTTTGTTTGCCGGAGTAGGGCTTTTAAAACTAATCGGGATTGATGTAAATTCATTTGCAGTAGCGGGTTCATTTGTATTGTTCTTTTTAGCATTAGAAATGATTTTGGGAATTCGTATTTACCGTGATGAAGAAGCAAGTTCAGCCTCAATTGTACCTATCGCATTTCCATTAATTGCAGGTGCAGGAACTATGACAACGTTGCTTTCTTTAAAAGCACAATATGCTACAGAAAATATTGTAGTTGCGATTGTATTAAATATTATTGTTGTTTATGCTGTGCTAAAATCGTCAGCAAAAATTGAAAAAATGTTGGGAAAAAACGGGTTAGGAGTCATTAGAAAAACGTTTGGAATTGTACTTCTTGCTATTGCTGTTAAATTATTTGCCAGTAATGTTAAAGGTTTATTTATGTAGCTAATTTTTAGTATTTTTACGTTTTAAAATATATCAAGAATGAAAATTTTTACCTCAATATTAGTCGTTATTGCTTTAGCACTAATTGTTTTTAATATCACTTTACTTGATTACACGAATTTATTTAATAGTAAAAATTCGGTAGCTTTAATAGGAATTGTAGCGTCAACTTGTGCGGTTTTAATTCTATTAATTTTTAGAATGTCTAAAAAAATTGAAGAGCGTTCTAAATAATTCTCCAATGTACGATACTTTAATTATTGGCGGCGGTGTTTGTGGAATGTCCTGCGCACTTGTTTTAGGATCGGCAGTTAAAAAGCCATTTGTGGCCAATAAAAAAATCGGAATTGTTACTCACCAAAAAACATCTTCACTCCAAGAAGCCTTATTTAATAATGCTTACGGAATTCCCGCCGGGACTTTAGGAAGTGATTTATTAAAAGATAGCATAAGCCAATTATCGAAATTATACCCACATATAGATCAAATTGAAGGAGAAAAAGTGGTCCGAATTGAAGGCGAATTTCCTAGTTTTAGAGTTGTAACCAATAAAAATTCATATGCTGCAAAAACGATTGTGGTTGCCATTGGTTATTCCAATACTTTTGACATTCAAGGGTTGATGGAATTTGTGGAAACTCATAAAAAATCGGTTCCTGAAAAACAACGAATCCAGCTTAAAAATAATGATCACCTTGTGACTGAAGGAATTTATGTTGCTGGAACACTTGCAGGTTGGAGAAGTCAACTTTCTATAGCTGCGGGAAGTGGCGCTGCGGTTGCAACTGATATTTTAACAATGTGGAATAACGGAATTCAATCCCAAAGTCACGACAAAATTCAAAAATAAGTAACAGTCCTTATTTTAAAGTTTGAACTTTTTTAATCATCGAATCTTCTTTCAGTAGTAGCGAATAATAATAATTTTCCCCTAATAATTGTCTGACAAATTCTGCTGTTAAGTATCTTTTAACTAGCTTTTTGTCTTTTTCTAATTTTATAACCAAACCATTTTTTGACAAATACTTTCTGAAATTTTCATAATAAATTTCTGAGCTCTCCATTTTTGAAACTATTTGAGCCATTTTCAATCCTTGAAATTGCATTCTGCTTTTGTCTAATTCTTCAAAAACATAATAGCCCGTCGCCCCAGATTGCATTAAATAAACGACCCCTTCATCGCCATGCTCGGATTCTAATGGTACAAAAACATCGGGAACAATTCCGCCTCCACCATAAACAATCTTGCCTTTTGGTGTTTTGTATTTCAATTTTAAATCGACTTTTATGCTTTCTTTCTTATACAATTCTCCGCTTGTCAATCGCTTATCGAAATCACTATTATACTCGTCTATTCCTTTTTTATAGGGTTTTTGAATGGAGCGACCAGTTGGTGTATAATATCTAGCAATAGTGAGCCGAACCGCCGATCCATCTTGAAAATTCATTTCACGTTGCACCAATCCTTTCCCAAATGAACGTCGGCCAATTACAGTTCCACGATCGTTATCTTGAATGGCTCCAGCTAAAATTTCACTTGCTGAAGCAGAACTTTCGTTAATTAATATGAAGACTTTTCCTGTTTCAAATTCTCCTTCCTCAGTGGCAAATGTCTTGTCTATTTTGCCCTTTTTATTTTTTGTAAAAACAATTAACTGTTTGTCTTTTAATAATTCATCGGCAATTTCAGCGGCAATTTCCATGTAACCGCCGCCATTATCTCGAACATCAATTACCAATGATTTTGCGCCTTGTTTTTTTAATTGTAACAGCCCTTTTTTAAATTCTTCATGCGTAGTTTCAGCAAATCGGTTGATTTTTATATACCCTAAAGTTGGATTGATCATTACAGAAGCTGCAACACTTTCTATGGCCACAACATCCCGTTTTAGTTGGATTTGAAGTTTTTTATTTTCACTTTTTCGATAAATTACAAGCGCAACATCGGTTCCCTTTTCTCCTTTTAACCTTGAATATAAATCTTCGGAAGTTAGTTTTCTGCCAAATAATTTTTCTTTGTTGGCATACAAAATTCTATCCCCCGATTTTATTCCTGCTTTTTCAGAAGGGCCTCCTACCACTGGGTTTACAATGGCAATTGTATCGTTTAACATATAAAAATTTACCCCAATTCCCACAAAATCACCTTTCATGGTTTCGGCAAGTTGAGTTTGCTCGCTTTTAGGAACATAAACAGAATGCGGGTCTAATTTATCTAGGATGTTGGACGCGGCTAAATCAACAATGGAATCGGTGTTCACTTTGTCAACATACTCATTATCAATAAAATCAATTAATTTATTGAGTTTATTTCTATGATTTTCAGAGGCAGATGAATTGCCTTGTTGAGGAAAATTAAGGTTTGCTCCAAGCGCTATTCCTAATGCTAAAGTTCCAAAAAATAAAACAGGAATATAGTTTGGGTTGATTTTCATTTATGAATCTAAATCCGAAATTTGTTCTACTTCAATTCCTGCTTTTATCAAAAATTGAAGCCCTGAATCATCGCGATAGCCATTTTGATAAACCACTCTTTTTATTCCCGATTGATGAATTAGTTTACTACATTCTTTGCATGGTGAAAGAGTAACATAGAGAGTTGCCCCATCGCAGGTTTGAGTAGATCGTGCCACTTTCAAAATTGCATTTGCTTCAGCGTGAAGAACAAACCATTGGGTTAACCCTTCTTCGTCTTCACAACAATTTTCAAATCCTGATGGCGTGCCGTTATATCCGTCGGAAATAATCATTCTATCGCGAACAATAATTGCTCCCACTTGACGGCGTTTGCAATAGGAAAGTTGTCCCCATTCAGAAGCAATTCTTAGGTAGGCTTTATCGTATTTTTTTAATTTTGTTTTTTCCATTTTATCTAATCCAAATTTTACTTTCAATTATCATTGGTAAAACTACACCAATTACAAATGAAGACATCACTAATGTCCAATCTCTTTTTGAAAATCTAAAAAGGGTTTGTACACAATAAGCAACAATTAATGAAATTAAAACAACAATAATTTGAGCTGCCTCAATTCCTGTGGCAAATTCTAAAAGCGGCAGTAATTTTGTTTCTGATTTTACTCCAATAATTGATTTGAAATAAGTTGCAAATCCCAAACCGTGAATAATTCCAAAGAATAATGTGATAAAACCAACAACGCTTATACTTTCGTTTTTAGCTGATTTTCCGGCAGTAAATAAATGAAAAAATGCCGTTATTAATATGGTTATGGGTATTAAAAATTCTATCAAGTTTACCTTTACGACTATTACACCATAAACCGAAAGTATTAATGCAATTGTGTGACCCACTGTAAAAAGAGAAACTAAAAGCAACACTTTTTTCCAATCTTTAAATACATATGGAACGCTCAATGCTATTAAAAACAATACGTGATCGTAGGAAAAAATATTCAATACATGACGCATTCCAACTTCGAAGTAAATCCAAAAATCCGACATAAGTAATGTGTTAGCGATTTAATGAATGTCAAACTTACGAATTATTTTGAAAATAATAGAATTGGATTTGGGTTACCTTAATAATAAGAATCCGAAAAAATAAAATTAATACTTGCTCAATTTTGCAAGTCGCATAAATTCTTCGGCTTTATTGACCATATTGCTGCTTCCACAGAAAAACGGCGCCCGTTCATGCAATTCTTTTGGTTGAATTTCCATGATTCTGGTAAATCCATCCGAGGCTTTTCCACCGGCTTGCTCGGCTATGAAGGCCATGGGATTGCATTCATATAACAACCGTAATTTTCCATTTGGAGATTTTGAACTAGTTGGATAAATATAAATTCCTCCCTTGATCATATTTCTATGAAAATCGGAAACCAAGCTCCCAATATATCTTGATGTATAGGGCCTGTCGCCTTCTTCGGATTGGCAATATTTAATATAATCTTTTACTCCTTGCGGAAAATGGATGTAATTTCCTTCATTGATAGAATAGATATTTCCGTCTTCGGCAAATTTCAT
Source organism: Rhizobium sp. Q54 (assembly GCA_943324395.2). Taxonomy (GTDB): domain Bacteria; phylum Bacteroidota; class Bacteroidia; order Flavobacteriales; family Flavobacteriaceae; genus Flavobacterium. The sequence continues at coordinate 6,344 of CALPLL020000033.1, read as the reverse complement.
GTTGGGATGTGAAAGATAAAAAGTGCCAATTGCGGGGTTCAATGTAAATCCGTTCACGCCATCACCAGTAGTATAAACTAGCATTGTAGAGGTGCCATAAATTACATATCCAGCTGCCACTTGATTAATTCCTGGTTGTAAAAAATCTTGCATATTAACAGGGGTTCCCACTGGAGAAATTCTACGATAAACTGAAAAAATTGTCCCTAAAGAAACGTTCACGTCAATATTAGAAGACCCGTCAAGCGGATCCATTAGCACTACATATTTATTATTATGGCAGTTGTCGTTTCCTGCAACAGTAATAAATTCATCGTTTTCTTCGGAAGCAATTCCGCACACAATTTCCCGATTAATTAGCGTTTGAATAAAAATGTCATTCGCATAAACATCCAGCTTTTGTTGGTCTTCCCCTTGAATGTTTTGCTCTCCGGCAGCGCCAATAATATCTACTAATCCCGCTTTGTTTACCTTATAGTTGACCACTTTGGCGGCCAATCGAATAGAATTGATAATTCTTGACAACTCCCCAGATGAATATTGAAACGAATTTTGGTTTTCGATGATAAATTCTCCTAGTGTTCTATTGCGTTGTTCCATTACTATAACGTTGTAGTTAATTTTCCACAAATATCGTTATTTTTGTGATAATGCGCCGAATTTTATTGGATAGTTTGTCAGATTTGTATATTTGCCGAATAATTAGCGTTTAAAATTTTAAATCTGTTTTTTTACAAGTTTCAAATTAAGAATTCTACACCAATAAGATTGTTTAATGAACATTAGAAAAGGAATAAAAGAGGACATGCCGGCGGTTTTAGGACTCATAAAAGAACTAGCTACTTTCGAAAAAGAGCCCAATGCTGTTGTTGTTACGATTGCCGATTTAGAGCGAGATGGTTTTGGCGAAAGCCCTTTATTTCATACTTTTATTGCGGAAGAAAACGAAGAAATTGTGGGAATGGCTTTGTATTATTACCGATATTCAACTTGGAAAGGCAAAACAATTCACCTTGAAGATTTGATTGTTAAGGAAGAAAAACGAGGTTCTGGTTTGGGATTTAAATTGTATTCCGAAGTGATTGCTCAAGGCAAATGTGATGGCGTTCGAAGAATTGAGTGGAATGTTTTGGATTGGAATACGCCTGCAATTGAGTTTTATGAAAAATCAGGCGCTAAGGTTTTTAAAGATTGGCTGGTAGCTCAAATGGATGAAAAAGGAATTGAGTCTTTTTTAGAGAAAAACAAAATATAATTATCTTAAGAAATGAGAATATTTAAATTTGGAGGCGCATCGGTAAAAGATGCTGAAGGTATTAGAAATGTTCACAGCGTTTTGCAAACAGTTGGCTTTGAGGACGTTTTGTTGGTAATTTCTGCTATGGGAAAAACTACAAATGCGCTTGAAATAGTTATTAAAAACTATTTTGATAAATCTCCTGAGCTGCAATCTTCAATTCAAGAAGTAAAAAAATACCACAATCAAATTCTTTTAGACCTTTTTGAAGACGATAAAAATGCCGTTTTTAAAGATGTAAATTCATTGTTTTCAGAATTAGATCATTTTATAAGTCAGAATAAATCGCCGAATTATAATTTTGTTTACGACCAAATTGTGAGTTTTGGCGAATTAATTTCTACAACAATTATTAGTCATTATATGGGATTCATGGGGATTAAAACTCAATGGATTGATGTTAGAAATTTAATTAAAACAGATAATAATTACCGTGATGCGAATGTTGATTGGGATACCACCCAAAAGTTAATTTCTAAAAACGTTAAGAAAAAAATTCTAAATGTAACTCAGGGTTTCTTGGGTTCTGATGAAAATAATTTCACCACTACTTTAGGTCGTGAAGGTTCCGATTATACCGCAGCAATTTTTGCATATTGCCTAAATGCTGAAAGTGTTACGATTTGGAAAGACGTTCCTGGAGTGATGAATGCCGATCCTCGTTATTTTGAAAATGCAAGATTATTGAATCAAATTTCTTATCGTGAAGCCATCGAATTAGCTTTTTATGGCGCAACCGTAATTCATCCTAAAACGCTACAGCCATTACAAAAAAAGGAAATTCCATTATTTGTAAAATCCTTTATTAATCCAACATTACCGGGAACAAGCGTTTCTAAAGGCGCCGATTTAGAGCCACATTTGCCTTGTTTTATTTTGAAGAAAAACCAATTGTTACTATCTCTTTCCTCCATTGATTTTTCATTTATTATGGAAGAAAACATCAGTGAAATATTTGCACTTTTACACGATTATAAGATGAAGGTGAGTTTGATTCAAAATTCTGCAATTAGTTTTTCTGTTTGTATTGATGATAAATTCGGGAATTTTAATGCGCTGAAATCGATACTTTCTAAGAAGTTTAAAGTATCCTATAACGAGAATGTTTCTCTATTCACCATTCGTCATTTTGATGAAAAAGCAGCTCAAATTGTGGAGAAAAACAAAATCGTTTTATTAAAACAAGTGAGTCGCGAAACCATGCAAATAATAACAAAGGAGGAAAATTAAAAAAACGATTGGATTATTGAAATTCAATTCTTGGCTTTTTCAAACAAAACACACTACTTTTGATGTCTGTGCGTTATCCTTTTTATGTTGAGAAAGTTATTTTACTTGCTATTATTAATTTCCTTCTCAGGGCTCAGAGCTCAAGAATTTTCTACGCATTATAAAACCAAAAAAATTGTAGCTTCGAAAAATGGAATTCAACTGGACAGCGTTAGTTTAAATTCTAGTTTTTTTAAATTAGAAAATAACAAAGGAAAACAAATTGATTCTTCATTTTATAAAATCGATTTTCAAAAAAGTCTTCTTACATTCAAATCTGATTTTCCAAATTATAATGACACTTTAACTGTTCGGTTTTTAAAATTTCCCGATTTCTTAACTAAAGAATACAGCATTTACGATAGAAGCCGAGTGGTTAGTAACGATGCTACTTTGGGAGATTTATACAAAGTAAATTTTGCTCCCACAAAAAAATATATCCCGTTTGATGGACTAACAACTTCCGGGAGTTTAACCCGTGGAATTACTATTGGTAACAACCAAAACTCCGTTCTTAATTCAGCTTTAGACCTTCAAATTTCAGGAAAAATATCGAATAAAATTACGTTAAAGGCTTCCATTCAAGACAGTAATATTCCTTTACAAGAAGGAGGATATTCTCAAAAATTAGATGAATTTGATCAAATATTTATCGAATTAAGTTCGGATAAATGGAATGTTAGAGCTGGTGATTTATTTTTAGAAAATAGAAATTCAAAATTTTTAAATTTTAATAAAAAAGTTCAAGGTTTGTCATCCCGATTTGAATTTGGAAACACTAATTCAAAAACTACGGTCTTCGGAGCGGCTGCTTTAGTAAGGGGAAAATATGCAAAAAGTAGCTTTGTGGGCCAAGAAGGAAATCAAGGTCCGTATAAATTACGAGGTACAAATGGCGAATTGTACGTGTTGGTTATTTCAGGTTCTGAGCGCGTTTATGTAAATGGAATTTTACTAACACGAGGAGAAAATAACGATTATGTTATCGATTATAATGCCGGTGAAATAAAATTTACTTCCATTTTTCCAATAACATCTGAAATGAGAATTTCGATAGAATACCAATATTCAGATCGTAATTACACTCGTTTTGTAACTTATGCTGGAACCACACAAGAACACGAAAAATGGAGTATTGGCGGGTATTTATATTCTGAAAATGATATAAAAAACCAGCCATTACAACAAAATTTATCAGCAAATCAAGTTCAAACATTGGTTAATTCTGGTGATGATCAAAACTTAATGTCGGCGCCTTCAGCCTATTTAGACACTTATTCTGAAAATAAAATTCTCTATAAAAAAACGCTTATTAACGGGGTTTCTGTTTTTGTTTATTCAAACGTTTCAACTGATGAATTGTACAATGTGAAATTTTCTCTTGTTGGTAATAATTTAGGAAACTACATTTTATCAAGTTCGTCGGCAATTGGTAAAATATATCGTTATGTAGCTCCCGTAAATGGAATTCCACAAGGGAATTACGATCCTATTGTGAGATTAATTGCGCCATCAGAGCTTCAAATTGCTACCGTTTTGGGAAAGTTTAACCCTTCTGAAAAAACGAATGTTGATTTTGAAATCGGAGTTAGTAATAACGATAATAATCTGTTTTCTCCTATTGATGATTCCGACAATCATGGCGTTGCGGGGAAAATAAATTTAAAACAAAGGATGGTTTCAAAAAAATGGAAATTAGATTTTTTTACCAATTATCAATTGATTCAAAAGCAGTTTAAAACTATTGAGCGATTATTTACTATTGAATTTGATAGGGATTGGAATTTAAATAATCAGATGGGAACTCAAAATTATTTAGTTTCAGGATTGCATTACATCTTGCCTGAAAAAGGAGATATTATTTATCAATTCGAAAATTTAGACTTTAAAGATAGTTTTTCAGGGAGTCGACATGTATTGAACGGAACTTATAATTTGAAAAACTGGAACATTCAAAATAAAAGTAGTTTTTTAAAGAGTGAAAGTAATTATTCCTCATCTGTTTTTATAAGAAATCAAACTCAGGTTAAGTATCATTTCAAGAAAAATTGGACAGGTGCATCATTACGTTTAGAGGACAACCAAGAAAAACTGAAAGCAACCAACTTATTTTCCTCATTAAGTCAAAAATTTACCGAATTTGGAGGGATTATTGGTCGTGGCGATAGTACGAAGGTTTTTGTAGAATTGGGTTATTTAAATAGATCTAATGATAGTATTCAAAACGGGGTTTTAAAACGAGTAAATAACTCACAATCCTATTATTTAAAATCCAAATTAATACAAACAGAAACCCGTGATTTATCGGTATTTATAAATTATAGAAAATTAAAATTTACCGATTTAACGAGGGTCGCCGAACCTTCATTAAATTCTAGAGTGCTATACAATGATCGCTTTTTTAACCAATTAATTCAGCTCACAACGGCATACGAAACCAATTCAGGCACTATTGCTCAACAAGAATTTACCTACCTTGAAGTTGAGCCAGGACGTGGAATTTATTCTTGGAATGATTATAATAACAACGGAATTCAGGACTTGGAGGAATTTCAAGTAGCGGCTTTTATTGATCAAGCAACATACGTTCGAATCTTTTTACCCAATCAAGTTTACTTGAAAACACATCAAAATAAATTCTCGCAATCGGTGACAATGAATATGAGTCAATGGCAAAATGAACGAGGGTTTAAACACTTTTTGTCCTACTTCTACAATCAGACTTCTTTTCTTGGAGAGCGAAAAATAAAACGAATTGGAGACGAGTTTGATTTCAATCCTTTTAGTTCCAAAGACACCAATTTATTAGGTTTAAATTCAAGTTTCAGAAATAGTCTGTTTTTTAATCGTGGCAAACAAAAACACTCGATGACTTATTCTTTTCTATATGGAAGAATAAAAAACTTGCTTTCTGTTGGTTCACAAGAAAATTCAAATCAATCGCATCAATTACAATACACTCATTTATATGAAAAAAATTGGCTTATAAATTTGGGTTCAAAAACTATAAATTCTGAAATGTCATCAGAAAATTATTCTGCAAGAAACTATCTGTTAAAAGGGTACCAGCTGGCTCCTAAAATTTCTTATCTGTTTACTAAAAATGCTAGTTGGGATTTGTTTTACGAATATCAACTTAAGAAAAACAAAATAGGTTCCTTAGAAACATTGGCGCAAAGCCGATTTGGAACTTCGTTTAATTATTCGTCTGATAAAAAACTAACCATGAATGGCGAATTTTCTATGTATGAAAATAGTTTCGTTGGCAATAGTTTAACGCCAGTTGCCTATGAAATGTTAGAAGGGTTACAGCCGGGTTCTAATACTACTTGGCGCTTATTAGTTCAAAAAAACCTAACTGATTATTTAGATATTAACTTAAATTATCAAGGTAGAAAAAGTGAAAATAGTCCTGCAATCCATACGGGTAATGTTCAGCTTAGAGCTTATTTTTAGGAATAACCGCTTATCTTTTTAATGAAAAATGGGATTTAAAAACTTTGAGATCTGTAGTTAAAGGTTCAATATATTCAATAGTAAACCAGTAATCTGATGAAGGAACTGGAGAACCTAAGTAAGTCCCATCCCAACCCAAACTCTTAGAGCTTATTTGTTTCAAAAGTTTACCATAACGATCGAAAATAAAGATCTTGGAAGTGGGTTGATTTTCCATTCCTATTACATTCCAATAATCGTTAAACCCATCACTGTTTGGAGTAAAATAGGTTGGATAACCAATAATGAATACACTTGCGCTCAAATTGGTACATCCGTTAGT
>CALPLL020000032.1 GCA_943324395.2 Rhizobium sp. Q54 | reverse complement strand
CTTGGCTGAATCGCCCGGACTGGTAATAACTGGATTGCTGATCGGAGATAAAATAACAAATCATTTTGCCTTGTTTCATGACCAATTTTTCTATTCCTAATTGGGTGGCAACCCATTTAATTTTGATACTATTTAACAATGAAACAGCTTGTTTTGGCAGTGGCCCAAAGCGATCAATTAGCTTATTTTCAAATTCTAATAATCCGTTTTCGTCTTTAATTACGCTCAATTCATTGTACAATTTAAGGCGCTCGGTAATGTTATTTATGTATTCATCTGGGAATAACAATTCGAAATCGGTATCGAGTTGAAGGTCTTTTACATAGGTTTTTTCAATGTCTTTATTTTCATCAGAATACAGCTCTTTGAACTCATTTTCCTTCAATTCATCAATGGCTTCGTTCATGATTTTTTGATAGGTTTCAAAACCAATTTCGTTAATGAAACCACTTTGTTCGCCGCCCAATAAATCTCCTGCACCACGAATTTCAAGGTCTTTCATGGCAATATTTAGTCCGCCACCCAATTCGCTATATTGTTCTAAAGCTTGGATTCGTTTTCTAGCATCGTCAGTCATCGCGGAATACGGCGGACAGATAAAATAGCAAAACGCTTTTTTGTTACTACGCCCTACTCGACCTCGCATTTGATGCAAATCGGAAATACCAAAATTATTGGCATTATTGATGAAAATCGTGTTGGCATTGGGAACATCCAAACCGCTTTCTATGATTGTTGTTGCGACTAAAACGTCGAATTCACCGTTCATAAAAGCCAACATTAATTCTTCTAACTTCTTTCCATCCATTTGGCCATGACCAATTCCAACTCTTGCGTTAGGCACCAATCGCTGGATCATTCCGGCTATTTCTTTGATATTTTCAATTCTATTGTTGACAAAGAAAACTTGTCCGTTTCTTTGAATTTCATAGGAAATGGCATCCCGAATTGACTCTTCACTAAACCCAATTACGTTGGTTTCAATAGGATAACGATTGGGCGGCGGAGTCGTGATTACTGATAAATCTCGAGCAGCCATTAATGAAAATTGTAGCGTTCTTGGGATTGGGGTTGCGGTTAATGTAAGTGTGTCAATATTGGCAGCAATCGTTTTTAGCTTATCTTTTACATTCACACCAAACTTTTGTTCTTCGTCGACAATTAGCAGTCCTAAATCTTTAAATACAACGTTTTTATTGACCAATTGGTGGGTTCCAATTAAAATATCTAGTTTTCCGTCCTCCAAATCTTTCAGGGTTTCTGCTTTTTGTTTTGCGGTTCTAAATCGGTTTAAATAGCCTACAGAAACCGGCATGTCTTTCAATCTTTCGGTAAATGTTCGGAAATGTTGGTAAGCCAAAATAGTTGTTGGTACTAAAATAGCCACTTGTTTTCCGTTGTCTACAGCTTTAAAAGCGGCGCGAATGGCAACCTCAGTTTTTCCAAAACCTACGTCGCCACAAACCAATCGATCCATTGGTCGATCGCTTTCCATATCAGCTTTGACCTCCTGAGTAGCTTTATTTTGGTCGGGTGTATCTTCATAAATAAACGAACTTTCAAGCTCTAATTGTAAATAACTATCAGGGTTAAATTGGAATCCTTTTTCCAGTCTTCGCTTGGCATACAATTGAATTAAATTGAACGCAATGTGCTTAACTCGGGCTTTTGTTTTTTGTTTTAAAACCTTCCAAGCATTCGATCCTAGTTTATAAATTTTGGGTGGCGTTCCGTCTTTTCCGTTGAATTTCGATATTTTATATAACGAATGGATGCTCACATAAACGATATCATTATCGGCATAAACCAGCTTAATTGCCTCTTGTGTTTTGCCTTCTACTTGAATTTTTTGTAAGCCTCCAAACTTCCCAATTCCGTGATCAATATGGGTTACATAATCGCCAACCGATAAATTAGTGAGTTCCTGAAGTGTGATGGTTTGCTTTTTGGCATAGCCATTTTTGATGCTAAATTTATGATATCGCTCAAAAATTTGATGATCGGTATAACAGGCAATTTGAAGTTCTTCGTCAATAAATCCTTGAAATAAAGGCAATTTTATGGTGTCATATTGTTTTCTTATACTTTCGTGATTGGCTTCATCCAAGGTTTGAAAAATATCGTGAAAGCGTTTTGCCTGAGCTTCATTGGAACAAAATAAATAATTTTTAATCCCATTAAAATGATTGTCGTTTAAGTTATTGAGCAATAAATCAAACTGCTTATTAAATGATGGCTGAGGAAGAATGTGAAACTCAAAAGAAGTGTTCGTTTTAAAAATAGCTTTAGAGCCCAATTCAACCACATTAAAATCGAGTGCTTTTTTTAGAAATGATTTTTGATTTAAAAATAATTGCTCGGGAGCCAAATGTTTTATTTCGCCCTTTAATTTGTTATAGGCTTCTTCTGCTTTTGCAAATAAGGTGTCGAGTTTTGAAATGAGCCCTTCCGTATTTTGAATAAAAAGTGTCGTATTTGATGCTATATAATCTAGAAAACTTTCGCGGTCTTCTTGAAAAAACTTGTTTTCTACATTTGGAATTATGGTAATTTTATTCTTTTTTTCGATTGATAGTTGGGTTTCCACATCAAAACTTCGAATAGAGTCGACCTCATTTCCAAAAAATTCAATTCGATACGGATTGTCATTTGAAAAAGAAAAAACATCTATAATTCCACCTCGAACAGAAAATTCACCTGGTTCGGTAATAAAATCTACCCTTTTAAATTCATATTCAAAAAGGACTTCATTTATAAAATCGATTGAAATTTTATCGCCAACAGCTACTTTCAAAGTGTTCTTTTCCAACTCTTTTTTGGTTACCACTTTTTCAAATAACGATTCGGGGTAGGTAACAATTATTGCTGGTTTTTTTCGTGAATTGATGCGATTCAAAACCTCAGCGCGAAGTAAAACATTGGCATTATCTACGTCTTCAATTTGGTAGGGAATTCGAAAAGAACCAGGATAAAAAAGGACTTCTTTATCTCCAATTAATTGTTCAAGGTCATTTAGATAATAGGCTGCGGCTTCTTTATCTTCGAAAATCATTAAAAATGGTAGTTCAGTTTTTTGAAAAAGAGAGTTTACAACAAACGATAATGAAGACCCAATTAACCCTTTAAGGTGAATTTTATTTTCTGATTGTTTTAAAATTTCTGCAATTTGACTAACCTTGGCGGTTTTATCATATTTCCCTACTACTACTGATTTGCTCAACTAAAATAATGTTTTATCGGGTTGGAATGGCTCTTGAAGTATCTAACATTTGAATCAAATCGGATTCCCCTTCTTCTTTAGGAATTGTGCTTTTTCTGACAATTTCATCCAATTGTTTTTGAAGTGATATCAATTCGATGTTAATTTCAATTATTAAAGCTACCACTTTATCGTCAGGAATTTCATCTAAATTGATGTAAAGATTAAGCGAATTTATTTTACAAATCAAAACTGCAATTCTGCTTTTTACTTCAGGTTTATTGTATGCAACAGGAATATTATTGTTTAATTCTAACACTTTTTTTGAAAGTTCTTTTGCTTTTTTCTGGAAAGCTCCAATGGTACTTTTGGGCTTGCTATTTAATTCCAATAAGAAACCACGCCATTCAGGCCACATAGAAATTAAACCTTGTGAAGCGGTATTTATTGGATTGGCATTAAAGTTCCATCCTCTATTGATATTTAAAAAGATCGTTTCTTTCTTTTTGGCATCTTTAGCAATTTCAAGTAGGCGTTGTTCCTTATTGTTTTGACAAGAAAATAGTAACAAAAGTGCCAATAAAAAAACCGTTTTTTGCAATTTCATCTTTTTGATTATTTGATACAAAGTTACAAAGGTAATTCAAGAAATACGAATTTTGAATAATTCTCATAAAAAATCATTTTAAAATCCGAAATTGCTATATTTGTAGTCTAAATACATCAAATGGCTACAAAAATTCTAATTATCGGAGCTTGCGGACAAATTGGAACTGAACTAACTCAGAAATTAAGAACAATTTATGGAGTAGAAAACGTAATTGCTTCTGATATTAGAAAATTAAATATCGATGTAGTCAATTCTGGGCCGTTCGAAGTAATTAATGCGTTGGATTTTAATCAAATTCAACATCTTGTAGAAATTCACGAAATTGATGAAGTTTATTTGATGGCCGCGTTATTATCTGCAACAGCAGAAAAAAATCCTTCATTTGCTTGGGATTTAAATATGAACTCCCTTTTTCACGTGTTAAATTTGGCGAAAGCCGGAAAAATTAAAAAAATATTTTGGCCTTCAAGTATCGCTGTTTTTGGGCCTTCAACTCCAAAAGAAAATACCCCACAATATACCATAATGGAACCGAGCACTGTTTATGGAATTAGTAAGCAAGCTGGTGAAAGATGGTGCGAATATTACCATAATACCTATGGTGTTGACGTGAGAAGTATTAGATATCCTGGCTTGATTAGTTGGTCATCGCCTCCGGGTGGAGGAACTACTGATTATGCTGTTGATATATTTCACAAAGCTATTTCTAAGAAAAAATACGATTGTTTTTTATCTTCAGAAACCAAAATGCCAATGATGTATATGGACGATGCTATTGCGGCAACCGTTCAAATTATGCAAAGCCCTAAAGAAAAAATTAAGATTCGTTCTTCCTATAATTTAGCTGCAATGAGTTTTACTCCGACACAAATTGCTGAAGAAATTAGAAAACATATCCCAGAATTTACGATTACTTATCATGCTGATTTTCGTCAAAAAATTGCTGATAGTTGGCCGGCAAGTATCGATGACAGCGCTGCAAGAGAAGACTGGAATTGGAATCATAAATTTGATATTTCAAGGATGACAAAAGACATGTTGGACCATTTGAAAAATAAATAGACTTATTTATCGCTTACATATTCCATAATATCTCCAGGTTGACAATCTAAAACTTTACAGATCATTTCTAAGGTTGAAAAACGAATTGCTCTGGCTTTTCCTGTTTTTAATATTGACAAATTTGCCGTTGTTATCCCAATTGAATCCGCTAATTCATTGGAACGCATTTTTCGTTTGGCAAGCATCACATCTACATTTATAATAATTGCCATAGTTAAATTGTTAGTTCGTTATCTTCTTTAATTCGTTTACCAATGATAAAAACTTCTGATAATACTTTGAAAAATAACCCGAGCGCCATTAAATATAAAAAGGGTCCAAAACCTAAATTAACTGAAATGGTACTTTTAGAAAATGCCCCTAATAAATCTGAAATTAAATACAAACTTGCCGAAAGAATAACCAAATTTCCTATTTTATCCAATAATTTGAAAGTATTCTCCTCAAAAATTAATTTTTTTCTGAAATTATCTAAAAGTGATTTGAAATTATAAAGCGCAAAAAGTATAATTATAAAATTCACTATACTAAATACCAATCCTATTTTACCAAATGAAGTTGTTGCATTTATATTAATTCCAGAAATATTTATTGGAATATCAAATGGTTCATTTGAGTACAAAGCAAAGCCAATAAACACAATTAAAAATGGAAATGCGATTATTGACATAATCCAAACGTAATCAATTATGGTTTTTAAAAAAATTAATTTTTTCATACTATTTATATTTAAAGTTACTGCAAATATAAATAAATTATTGATAAACAATAATAAAATACTAAAAAACAATATTTTTTTAGTAACTTAGGATTTATTATTTTTAAATATTAAAATAAGTTAACTTTGTGCAAATTGAATTTCATTTTACAGAATATATTTAATACTAAATGGAAAGAGGTAGAAAAAAAATTAGAGTTAAGCTAAAAGAAAATAGAAAAACAGGATTTGACAGTTACATAACATTACTTTCAAAGGCTATTGGATTATTATTTATTGGATTTTCATTATACTATTTTGTAGATTCTCAAGGTAGTGATTTTTTAAATAAATTAATTGCATTTTTCACCACTTCAAATGATTCCCAAATTATTTATAAAAACACAGGAATATTCCCTGTCGAAATCATAATTTCTTTGTTAATTGGCTATTTTCCAGGGCTATTTGGAATACTAACCATTCAACATTATTCGAAAAAAAATAATTTTTCTGCTAATAAATATATATTGCCAATCATAATTTTTATGGCAATTTATAACACCATAATGTGCTTTTATTGGATCTATTATTGTGGGTTTTTTTATTACTACAATTACATCATTGCAGGTTCTTTATTGGTATTGTCTTTAAGTTTATTTATTAAAAGTTATCTTGTTAATAAAAGCCAATCGTTGCTTATCGCAATAGTTTTGTTTTTTCATGCTTTTATGCTTGAGTTATTATTACAATCCAATAACGAGAATAGATACTTGTATATTTTTATCCCGATTGCAGTTTTTTCAATTACTTTATATTTTATAACACAGGGAAATAAAAATAATTTGAGCAACTTATTAAATGGTTGTTTTTCTTATTTATTTTTAATTTTATTTGTTATCAAAAAAATTGTTTTAAGTAATTCTCAAACTAATTTATATATATATATTTCAATAGGTATTGTGTTTTATATTGTCTTTTATTTAATTACTTTTTTATATTATTTAGAAGAAAAGAAGCAAACATATAACTTACTAAATTTACTCAATACTGTTTTTTTTATCTCACTTACCAGTTATGTCTTTTCTAAATTTGACCTTTTAAATACTATTTATAGTATAGTTCTTTTGGTACTATTAATCCATTTATTGTCGATGCTTTTTAGTTCCAAACTACATCCTAAAAAGAGAGATTTAAAACATTATGAATTCACATCAATTGTATTAATATCAAGTTTTATTTCCCTTGTTTTAAATGATTATTTCATAAGCCTGTTTTTAGGTTCTTTTTGTGTATTTCTATTTTTATACGCCCGTAATTATAAAATTAAAAGCCTAATGCCAATTGTAAATGGATTAACATTTCTAATGGTATGTAATATTGTATATATTACTGTAAACACCTATTTTTCTATTTCATATTCTCAAAATAAAGGGTTTTACGAATTGAATAAAACTGCTTTTATTAATATTGCAATTGTTTTGATAGTTTCTTTTTTCTTAAAAATATTAGTTAAGAATTCAACAGAAGTAGAGGATGGAAAAAATTGGTTTAATAGAAAAAAATATGTGACTTATTTAAATGGATTTTTAGCTTTAATGGTATTATTAGCTATAGAATGGTCTGTTTTTTCAATATTGTTTTCAAATTTTTATGTTGACACTTTTTCAAATAGAGTTGCGTTATTGATTTTTAGCTTTTTCTTATTTTTTAGTTTTAAAAAGCTATACTCCTTTTCAAATAAAACAAAAAAATGGTTTTGTTTTTCATTATTTATATACTCCATTTTGTACTTATCTCAGATCTATTTTCTATTCTCATTTGAAAAATTTAGTTATATAGCTTCTAACAATCTATTATTCTTAGAAATAGCCCTTCATTATATAGAATTAATAATGGCAGTTAGTCTGGTATATGTATCTTCTATAAAAATTAACTCATTTAATAATAGCAACTTTAAAGAATTTTATAAATTTCTTTTAATGTTATTGTGCTTTTTTATTACATTAATTTGTTGTTTTGAATACAATTACCTTTCTATATTGATTGCTGAATTTAGTTTTGATAAACTAGACGCTGAAAAATATGAAATAATTATAGCCTCAAATATTTATTTACCTTATTCAATCATAACATTAATATGCTCTTCACTAATAATAATTTTAGGCATGAAGATGAAAAATAAAATAATACAAATTATCAGCTTAATAGTTTTTGGTATTACAATATTCAAAATATTATATTTAGATTTTATTATAATTTCAGATGGTGAAAAAAGTCTATCTTTTATTATAATTGGAGGGCTTATACTTCTTCTTTCTAGGTATTATAATTTACATAAAGTAAAGAAGAAGAAGAAAGTATCAAGTAATACTCATTAATGTTTGCAAATAAAAAAGAGGTTGCATACAATTGTATCAATATGAAAAGGGTTCCAAAATCATTGGTTTCAAAATTAGAGCAACGCGAGCAAAATAATTCTTTGCGAAAATTGACATTGCCAAGCAATCTAATTGATTTTTCTTCCAATGATTACTTGGGGTTTTCCAAATCGGAAGCAATTTTTAATAGAACTCATTCTTATTTATTAGATAATAAAATCATTCAAAATGGCGCAACTGGATCTAGATTGTTGTCAGGTAATCATGCCGTTTACATAGAAACCGAAAACTTAATATCCAATTTTCATCAATCGGAAAGCGCTTTAGTATTTAACTCTGGTTACGATGCTAATGTGGGGTTTTTTGGATCGGTTCCACAACGCAACGATGTAATTCTATTCGATGAATTATCACACGCCTCAATTCGTGACGGAATTCAACTTTCTAATGCACAATCTCGAAAATTTCAACATAACGATTTCGAAGATTTAGAAAGAACAATTCTTAAACTAACAACCAACAAGCTACAACCATCAACCATTTTTGTAGTTACCGAAAGTGTTTTTTCTATGGATGGCGACACTCCAAATCTAGAGGAACTAGTAGCCCTATGTGATAAATACGGTTGCTTTTTGGTTATAGACGAAGCACATGCTTTAGGAGTATTTGGCGATCCCGAAGTTTCGGGAGGCGAAGGATTGGTCCAAATGTTAGGTCTGCAAGAAAATGTTTTTGCAAGAATTATGACTTTTGGAAAGGGATTGGGTTGTCATGGCGCGGCCATTTTAGGAAGTCAAAAATTAATTGATTATTTAATCAATTTTGCGCGGAGTTTTATCTATACAACAGGTCTATCACCTCATTCGGCAGCAACGATTTTAATAGCCTATCAGCATTTGGAAAACGAAAAAGAAGCCCTTCAAAACCTTAGGGAAAACGTGATTCATTTTAACCAAGAAAAAAAGCTATTTGGTTTAAACCCGCTTTTTGTAAGAAGCAAATCGGCAATTCAAAGTGCCATAATTCCTGGAAATCTAAAGGTTAAAAATATAGCTAACCAACTTCAAGAAAAAGGATTTGATGTTAAAGCCATACTTTCTCCAACGGTTCCTGAAGGTCAAGAACGACTTCGATTTTGTTTGCACAGTTACAATTCGAAAGAAGAAATCTCGGAAGTATTGCAACTTCTTTCATCAATATTATTTTAATCAATATTAAACTCGATTACCTTGCGGACTTTGAAATTTCTTTGCGAACTTTGCGGTTAAAGAAGACGAAAAGATAAGAGACAAAGAGATAATTGAATTTATCTTTGCGATCTTTGCGAATAACATTGCGCCCTTTGCGGTTAAAATTTAACTATGAAATTATTTATAACAGGAATATCAACCGATGTAGGAAAAACAATCGCTTCAGCAATAATAACGGAAGCGCTTGAGGCCGATTATTGGAAACCCATTCAAGCGGGAGATTTAGATAATTCTGATAGCCATAAAATTCAAAGATATATTTCAAATGGCAAATCGGTTATTCACGAAAACAGTTATAAATTAAATACTCCCTCAAGTCCACATTTAGCAGCCGAATTAGATGGTATATCGATCGATTTAAAAAATATCATAGAACCAAAAACTATCAATCATTTAGTTATTGAAGGTGCTGGCGGTGTTTTAGTTCCTTTAAATAATTCTGATTTTGTTATCGACTTGGTTCAACCTGAATATAAAGTTATTATAGTTTCTAGACATTATTTAGGAAGTATAAATCATACCCTTTTAACAATTGAAGCAATAAAAAATAGAGGTTTGACAATTGCAGGAATTATTTTTAATGGCAATGAAAACAAACCAACCGAGTCCATGATTTTGAATCATTCAAAACTAAAATTCATTGGTAGAATCAACGATGAACCGTATTTTGATAAAAATGTGATTGCTGAATATGCTGATTTGTTTCGAGAAAACATTTTAGAATGTCAATAGTAATGGAAGAGCAATTTCAATGTCAATGTCAATGTCAATAGCAATAGTAATATAAAAAGCAATTGCAATGGCAATAGCAAAAGCAATAATAATAGAAATAGAAAATTATAATTATTAAATGGATTTAACTGAAAGAGACCAGCTACATATTTGGCATCCTTACACGCAACATAAAACTTCTAAACCGCCAATTGCAATTGTGAAAGGTGAAGGAGCTTTGCTTTGGGATGATTCCAATAAAGAATATATAGATGCAATTGCGTCTTGGTGGGTTAATCCTTTTGGTCATTCGAATCAAATTATCGCAGACGCTATATACAAGCAATTAACCACGTTGGAACATGTTTTGTTTGGAGGATTTACTCATGAACCAGCTGTAGTTTTATCAGAAAAGCTAATTGAGATCTTGCCAAAAAATCAAAATAAAATTTTCTTTTCCGATAATGGGTCAACCGCTGTAGAAGTTGCGATAAAAGTGGCATTGCAGTATTTTTTCAATAAAGGAGAAAAGAAAACTACTATAATTGCCTTTGAAAACGCCTTTCACGGAGACACCTTTGCCGCTATGGCAGCTAGCGGAATTTCATTTTACACTCAAGCTTTCGAAGGAATGTTTATTGATGTAATTCGAATTCCTGTTCCAGTAAAGGGGGAAGAAGAAGCTAGTTTTCAAGCATTAGCTAAAGCTATAAAGAACAATAATTGCGCTGCATTTATTTTTGAGCCCTTGGTTCTTGGAGCAGCAGGGATGGTAATGTATGAACCAAAAGAACTTGATAAATTAATTGAAATTTGCAAAGAAAATGGAATACTAACTATCGCCGATGAAGTTATGACGGGCTTTGGAAAAACAGGAAAAACTTTTGCTTGCGATTATTTGCAAACTCAACCAGACATGATGTGCTTATCGAAAGCGTTAACGGGAGGTACCATTCCAATGGCAATTACCACATTTACTAAGGATTTATTCGAAGCGTTTTATAGTGATGATATCAATAAAGCATTATTTCACGGACATACTTTTACTGCAAATCCTACAGGTTGCGCAGCGGCATTGTCTAGTTTGAAATTACTACAAACCCAGGAAATGCAATCGAATATTGTTCGGGTGAATAAAAGTCATTTGGCCTTTCAAAAACATATTGAAAACCATCCCAAAGTTGCTACAACGAGGGTTTTAGGAGTTATTTTTGCATTAGAAATAAAAACTGAATCCCAAGCAAGTTATTACGGAACTTTGCGAAACAAACTTTACGATTTTTTCATTGAAAACGGAGTGATTTTGAGACCTGTGGGAAACATCGTTTATATTTTGCCGCCTTATATTATTGAAAACGACCAACTTCAAAAAATATATACTGTGGTTGAAAATGCTTTAAATATAGTTTAAGATAAATTATCACTTTCATTGCGCTCTTTGCGAAAAACTTTGCGACCTTTGCGGTTAAATTTTTATAATTCATAATTAAATAACGCCTTTGCCAACAACGATTTCAATTACCGCCATTGCTTCCATTTCTGGATTAGGAAATGATTCAAATGTTATCTGGAAAAACTATTTGAACAATGATCATTGTTTTATTGAAACATCAGTTGGAAGTCTAAATGCCTTAATAGCTCCTCTTAATTCTGATTCCAAAAAACAAATTCAAGAGTTAAAAAAATCAGATAATAAATACAAATCCCTTGATAGTTCGGTATTATTTGCAATAGCAATATCGCGAAAAGCAGTTGAAAAAGCCGGATGGAAAAAAAGTGATACATTCGGAATCAATATAGGATCGTCACGAGGTGCCACAGAATTATTCGAAAAACATCATTTGGATTTCATCCAATCTGGGAAAGTAGAAACTTTGGCATCGCCAACAACAACGATGGGAAATATCTCTTCTTGGGTTTCACATGATTTACAAAGTCGAGGACCAGAAATCTCTCACTCTATTACCTGTTCAACAGCTTTACATGCCTTATTAAACGGTATTGCTTGGCTCAAATCTGGTATGGCTAATAAATTTTTAGTTGGAGGTAGCGAAGCTCCTTTAACCGATTTTACGATTGCTCAAATGCGTGCATTAAAAATTTATTCTAAAAATAATGACAAATTTCCCTGTCGGGCTTTGGATCTAAATAAAAAACAAAACTCCCTTGTTTTAGGCGAAGGTGCTGCCGTTTGTTGTATTGAATTAGGTAGAACCGAAAAAACTATCGCTGTAGTAGAAGGAATCGGGTTTGCGACTGAAATTTTAGAGCACAATGTTTCTGTTTCGGCTGAAGCGACTTGCTTTCAAAAATCGATGAAAATGGCGTTGGAAAATACAAAATTATCAGAAGTTGATGTGATTGTAATGCATGCTCCGGGAACAATTAAGGGTGATTTATCAGAATACAAAGCGATTCAAAAAATATTTGGAGAAAAACTTCCTTTGTTAACTACCAATAAATGGAAAATCGGCCACACATTTGGAGCATCAGGAATGTTGAGTATTGAAATGGCAATCTTGATGTTACAAAATCAAACGTTTATCGGAGTTCCATTTGCGGAAGCACAATCCCAAAAGAAACCATTGAAAAAAATCTTGGTAAATGCAGTTGGTTTTGGCGGAAATGCAGTGAGTGTTTTGTTGGGTTTGTAAGTTCTTTAGATAAAAGACTAAAAATCTATTTGGAATCACGTTGCAAGTCTTTCACTTTTTCATAAACTAAATTGCTTTCAAATCCTTTTCGAAGTAAGAAATCACAGAATTTTTTTCGCTTTTTTAAAATATCATTCTCTTTCATCGTATGCCAATGGCGATCGGCAATAAAATGAAAATTGGTAAAATATTCTTCTTCGGATATTTCTTTAAGTGCT
>CALPLL020000031.1 GCA_943324395.2 Rhizobium sp. Q54 | reverse complement strand
TCAGGTTCTAAATTTTTCCATTGAATGTAATGATAAACTAATTTTGGTCGCCAAGCCTCTTGAGGAAGATTGTTATTCAAGGTTTTTATTTTTACTAATCCAGATAAGAAACAGGCATCAGAAACTAATTTACTACCTTTTGCATGATCAATATGACGATCATCAATAGCATTACAAATTACTATTTCCGGTTGGTACTTTCTAATCATTTCAATGACTTTAAGTTGGTGATTTTCATCATTTACAAAAAAACCATCGCGCATGTCTAAGTTTTCACGAACAGCGATTCCAAGGATTTTAGAAGCTGCTTCCGATTCTTTATTTCTAATTTCAACAGAACCTCTTGTGCCCAATTCCCCTCGAGTTAAATCGATAATTCCAACTTTTTTTCCCAAAGAAATTTCTTTTGCTAAAGTTCCAGAACAACCAAGTTCGACATCGTCAGGATGTGCGCCAAATGCAAGTATATCTAATTTCATAGTATAACGTTTTTTAAAGTCATTGCTTTATTTACAGTTTCAAACCATTCATTTTCAGGGATGCTATCTTTTGTGATTCCACATCCAATATATAAATTAGCTTCAAAATTATCTTTATTTTTTTGGATTTTCATGCATCGTAAATTTACATATAAATCCGTTTTAGAATTATCATTATAACCTATTTCACCTAAATAACCAGCGTAAAATTCCCGATTATACCCTTCAATAAAATTGATAAAATTAATAGCTTTTATTTTTGGTAAACCACCAACTGCAGGAGTTGGATGTAAAAGTAACACCAAATCATTCAGATTGGTTTTTTTATCAATAATTCCTTGAATAGTAGTTTTTAGATGCAACAAATTTCCCGCTTTAAAAGTATTTGGACCTGAAATTTGAACTTCAGAAACAGATTTACTTATTATTTCAACAATATAATCGGTCACCAATTGCTGTTCTTCTTTTTCCTTTTTCTGCCAACGAACTTCCTCAGAACCTTGATACAATTGAGTTCCTGCTAAAGCTACCGTTTGAAATTTATTCTCATTTACTTTCAATAATGTTTCTGGTGTTGCTCCCATCCACAAACCAATTTCTGGATGAAACCAGCAATAAGTTAATGCTGAATGATACTTACTTGCAACTTTAATATATTGAGAAATTAAATCAAAATTGGGTAAATCAACTGTCTCTTTTCTTGATAATACCACTTTTGAAAAACTATTATTTTCAATTTCCTGAATTGCTTTAGAAACTAAAAATTCAAAATTATTTTTGTCGGTTGGATTAAAATTGGATTCTATTTTAGAATTTAATTGGTAAACTTCAGGTTTGAAATGAGCGATAATTTCTTCAGAATTATTTTTTGGAATTAAAATCTTTTTATTTCCATCAAAAGAAGTAAAAACAAAACCTATTTCCGATAAATTCTGACTAAAATTAAGCTTATCGTCGTTTTGAAAAAGTCCATTGATTAATTCACTATTGGGCTTTTTATAAATTACGAAAGGTAAATTCTTTTGAAAATGCTGTTTTGCTTTAATAAAAAAATCAGTCATTATTGATTATTTACTGTTTCTTACTTTTTTAGGCAAAATCATATTTGTCAGTTTACATATGGAAATCATTTTTCCGGCTTCATCTGTAATTTTTATTTCCCATAAATGAATGGATCGCCCTTGGTGAATTATTTTAGCAGTTCCATAAACAAAGCCATCTCGTTTACTTTTTAAATGATTTGCTGAAATTTCAATTCCACGAACTTCACTTAACTCAGGGTTTACAAACATTAAAGAAGCTGCAGATCCAACACTTTCAGCTAATGCAACCGATGCTCCACCGTGTAATAATCCCATTGGTTGGTGAACTCTAGGATTTACAGGCATTTTAGCAACTAAAAACCCTTCGGCAGCATCAATATATTCAATTTCCAAAGTTTCCATCAACGTGTTTTTTGAAAATTCGTTACACATTGCAATAATTCTGTCTTTATCGAAAGTCATTTTTTTTGGTAAAAATAGCATATTATTGGTAGACAATAAAACATTTGTGCCTGAAGATTTACATTAAAGAAACGGATGTAAACTAAATCGACTTTTTTTTCGTTACAAATAGTAATTAGGCAGAATTGAAATTAATAATTATAAAATTAATCCCTATTTTTACAAAAATTCTTTAGAAATGCGCAAACTTCTATTTTTACTTTTATCGGCACTATTGCTTTCGATGACTTCTTGTAGAAAAGATTTTGAATTTGAACCAAGTAATGGAGATTTAGGTTTTTCAAAAGATACCATTTATTTAGATACTGTTTTTACTAACATAGGATCAAGCACTTACACTTTAAAAGTGTACAATAAAAGCAATAAAGACATTTTAATTCCTATCATACAATTAGGTAAAGGCGCACAGTCAAAATACAGAATGACTATCGATGGAATGCGGGGTGATAATGGAAAGATATTTAAAAATGTAGAATTATTAGCTAGAGACAGCATGTATGTTTTTATAGAAACTACTGCTGGAATTGCCGATGCTAACCCCACAGATTTTTTATATACCGATCAAATTCAATTTGGATCTGGAACGACTTTACAAAAAGTAGAATTGGTAACCTTAATTCAAGATGCTATATTTTTATATCCTCAAAAATATGTTGATGCTACCACTGGTGCAGTGAGTTACGAATCATTATCTTTCGGTCAAGATCAAATTTATGGATTTATTCTTGATCATAATGATCATAATGATGAATACCATTGGACCAATTCAAAGCCTTATGTTATTTATGGTTATGCAGGTATTCCGAATGGAGAAACACTCAATATTGATCCTGGCGCACGAATTCATTTTCATGCCAATTCTGGTATAATTGTTGGAAATGGAGGAACAATAAAAATAAATGGGCAACAATCAACTACTTCATCGCTCGAAAAAGAGGTTGTTTTTGAAGGCGACCGATTGGAACCTGGATTTTCAGAGGTGCCTGGACAATGGGGATTAATTTGGATAAGTCAAGGAAGTGTAAATAATCAAATAAATCATTTGACTTTAAAAAATGCAACCGTTGGAATATTTGTTGGAGATGTTTTAAATGCTTCTAATCCTACCTTAAAAATTGATAATACACAAATTTACAATTGTTCAAATATTGGACTATTTTCAAGAAGTGCGAAAATTGAGGGAACAAATTTAGTTATAAATTCTGCTGGTCAAGCGAGTTTGGCGTGTACTGAGGGGGGTTCCTATTTATTCAAACATTGTACTTTTAATAATAACTGGCAGAGTTCGAAACAAGTAGCGGTTTTATTGAGTAATTATCAAAATAATAATGATATAATAACTCCAAAAGCATTGAATCAAGCGGAATTTGATAATTGTATTATTTATGGTTCCAATCAAATCGAGCTTTTATTAGATAAAAAAGACGGAGCTGCTTTTAATTATAAATTCAATAATTGTTTACTGAAATTCAATAATACTAATAATCAATACACATCAAATCCGTTGTATTTATTTGATTCAGATGCACTTCATTATTCTAGTATTATTAGAAACCAAGATCCTAAATTTCAAAATGCCAATAAAAATAAATTGAATATTAACAATACTTCCCCTGCTTTTGCAAATGGTAATACGACTTATTTAATAGTTAAAGATATTTTAGGAATTACTAGAAGTTTGCCACCAGATTTAGGCGCCTATAAAAACGCACCGTTCCCTGTTGTTCCCTAAATTTCTGCTTCATTTCCAAAATCTTCTAGATCTCTTCTGTCTTTTTTTGTTGGACGACCGTCGCCGGTTTTTCTGTAGTGTTCTTTAGATAATTTCAACAATTCTAGGTGTTGGAAAGCTTCTATTGGTGTTTCGTTTTTTCTATAAATATCAACTAATTTTGCTGCTACACGATTTGGAGGGATATCTAGAACAACAATAATTTGTGTAATTTGATCTTTTCTAAAAGTAATTTTATCAGAAGAAAACACTTCTTTAGAGGGCTTTGCGACAATTCCATTAACGGTAATATGATTTTTTTTACAGGCTTCTGTAACCATATTTCGGGTTTTATAGTACCTCACACACCACAAAAATTTATCTACTCTCATAATTTTTTTCTAAAATAGAAGTTAAATTGAATGCAAAAATAAATCAATATTGTATCTTGCGCTCTTAAAATTAATAAAAATGAATAAATATTTAAAATTAGCACTAATTTTTGTTTTTGGATTAACATTAATTGGTTTAACAATGGCTTCTTGTAGCAAGAATGAAACCCCTAGTTACGATGTTGCGCTTAGAGAATATCCTGTGCAATACATTGCTGATACAATTGAAATTGACAAATATTTGAACACACATTATATTTCGTCAGTTGATGCCGATTTTAATATTACATTTGCTAAAATACCAACTGGAGGTACCCAACTTTCAATTAGAGCTCAGAGAACGTATCAATTGTTATCAAAAATGGTAAAAAATGACAATCAAGGTGTTAACTATAAAGTTTATTATTTGAAATTACGTGAAGGAACTAATGAAAGTACCTCTTCAGTAGATTCAGTTTATGTTTCCTATAAAGGTAGTTTATTAACCGATGAACAATTTGATTACTCAGAAACACCTATTTGGTTTCAACTTGAATCGGTGATTTCTGGTTGGGGTGAAATTATCCCAGAATTCAAAACTGGAACTTATGATACTGCTCCAGGACCAAATCCAAGTACGTTCTCTAATTTTGGTGCAGGCGTTATGTTCCTTCCTTCAGGATTAGCTTATTACAATCAAATGCCATCATCACTTATACCTTCGTATTCGCCTTTAATTTTTAGTTTTAAATTGAAAAGTCAAAAAAGTAGAGATCACGATAGAGATGGAATATTATCCAAATATGAAGTAGCAGCTCCAACAACTCTGGTTCCCAATCCAAAACAAAAAGACTATGATAGCGATGGAGATGGAACGCCTAACTTTTATGATATTGATGACGATGGAGACCGTTTTATGACAAAGATAGAATTAAAAAGGCCATACATTGCTACAACTGTAAATGGACAAATTGTTTTAACTCCAAATGGTTATTATCCATATAATGGAGCAGCTGTGGATAATCCACTAACTACAACTATTGATGAGAGACAAGGAGTTCCAAGAAAATATTCAGGAACTGTAAATCCTACCAATAATTTACCAACCCCGTTACCGGCAGATTATACAGATCCAACAAGATTAAGAAGATATTTAGACCCTACTTCTTATCCTCCATTTGAATAAGAATATTGAAGATATTTAATTTGCCCGTTACAACTAACGGGCATTTTTTTTGAAATATATCGAACTCTAAATTTCTTAGCAGATACCACTAAAATTAATAATTCTGTACAATTTTATCCCTACATTCGTATTTTAAATAGCAATAATAAACCTAATTTTGATTTATCAATTTTAAAATAAGTATTTCGTAATTCTTATTTTAATAATTAGATATTAAAAAAATTAATGAATTAAAAAAAAAATGTATGAAAAAATTATTACTTAACTACAAATCTATTTATTGTACTTTTTTATTGATGTTAGTTGGTGCTAACACAGTATCGGGTCAAACTATTTTTGAAGAAACTTTTGGAACTGCTTTAAACGCAACTTATACAGGTGGAACTTCTATCCCAGCAGTTAATTATACGGCGGTAACAACTTCTAGTAATGCAATTTCAACAGTTAGTGTTTCACCGAGTACAGATATGTACTTGAATTTTGCTGCAAAAGCTATATCTGCATCGAATTCAACACTTACATCGGGTTCAACAGCTGTTACATTATCTGCAGCAAATGCTTTGATTCAAGTTGGACAAATTGTATCGGGGACAGGAATTCCAAGTAATACAACTGTCACGGCTGTTAATGGGACAAGTGTAACATTATCTCTTGCTGCTACTGCAACAAGTACAACAACTACATTATCTTTTTACAATTTATCAAATAGATGTAGCTTAACCGCTCCATTTTCTAATATAACACCAGGGTTAAATACAACTCTTACCAATAATACTAGTTTAGTAACTTGGACTGTAAATATGAAAGCCTCTAGAGCAATGTCTTCGTCTTCTAATACTTATGCAGATGGTGCATATTATCTAGCAGTTATTCTATGTGCGACAGGTTCAGATTTAACAGCTACTAATACAAATGGTTATGCTTTAATATTGCAAAGAAGTTTAGATAATGCTGCTGGAGTAAATCCAGGGGCCGTGAGATTGGTTAAATTTCAAAATGGTATTGGATCACAAGCCTTAGGAAGTATCGTGTCAGGTGCATTACTCACCACACCTGCTTTAAACGCTGGGGCTGTTCCTTCAGCTGCTGCTCCTAATAATTTGAGTCTTAAAGTTACCTATAACCCTGATTTTGATTCTTGGCAATTGTTTTACCGTGAAGATGCATCACCAACTACTTTTGTTGATCCTTCAACAGGTACATTTTTAAGTGCAGGTTCAGCTGTAGTAGACGCTACCTATACAACGACTCCTGTGACTCATTTTGGTTATCTTGCGGGATTAAGTACTTCCTCAAGCGTGGCAAATCAACTGCAAATTGACAATTTTAAAATTAATCTAAGTCCAATACCTGCTTTTACACCTGTACCTGTTGTAGAAAAAAGACAGTCATTTAGCAGTACTTCAAATCCAACAGTTGCTAATTTAGTTGCCACAGGGACAAATGTAAAATGGTTTGCGGCAGCTACAGGTGGAACTCAACTAGCAACTAATACTCCTTTGACTTATACAAATTTTTATGCATCTCAAACTTTAAATGGTACTGAAAGTGAAAGAACAGCCTGTCAGGTTTTTGTAGGGGATATTGCATTAAGAACATTACCATTTCATGAAAATTTTAGTAACTACACTATTGGAGACAAATTAATACTTATTAATAATAATGGGTTATCTGGAACCGGTTTAGGTTTTTGGAGTGTAAGTGATCAAACAACTGCATTTACTGCAGCAACAGATGATGCTTTGATAGCTGCACAACCCTCAACTTGGACTTCAAGTGTATTGCCAACTCCTGGGGGAAATGCGGTAACTTTTGATAAATCAGGAATTGACCCTCAAATTCTTTTCAATGCACCTACTACTGGATCAGTTTACGCTTCTTGCCTTTTTATGGTGACTAATTTAAATGCAATAACAAATTTGAGCGCATCTGTGCCTTTAGGAACAAATCCTGAAACATATTTAGGTCCTGGACATTTCTTTAGTTTAGCAAATTACTTAGGGGCATTACAGACAAATGCTTATACAGCAGCTGTTTACCTAAAAACAAGCTCTACAGATGCTACTAAATTTAATATAGGTATAAATGCATCACCAGCTGATGTAATTGTTGCAAATGATATTATTTGGGATTCAACAGATTATACTGTTAACACTCCAATTACCATAGTTACTAATTATTCTTATGATAATTTAATTTCAAAATTGTGGATAAACCCAACTTCTAATTCTACAGAACCTACTCCAAATGCTGTAACTTTGCCTAGAACAGTAGCTCTTGCTGTTGACAGAGTTCGTTTGACACAACAGTCATCAGCAACTACTCCATTTATAACTTTGGATGAAATTAGAGTGGCAAATAACTGGGGACAAGCTTTAGGAGGTGCTGCTACCTTAGGTATAGTTAATAATTCAGCTTCAAACCTTTCAATTTATCCAAACCCAATATCAAATGGTAAATTATTTATTTCTTCTTCTTCTAATTTAGAGAAAGATGTAGTAATTTATACAACCTTAGGACAACAAGTACTTCAAGATAAAACTGTTTCTGAAGCTATTAATGTTTCTACTTTGAGTCAAGGAACCTACTTTGTAAAAATTACAGAGGCAGGTTTAACTACAACAAAAAAGTTAATTATAAAATAATTTTTTTTTAATTCAAATGAAAATGCGGTATTTTTCAATATCGCATTTTTATTTATTTCAAATTACCAAATGAAAATACCTATTGCATTAATTATTTCTTTTATTTCTTGCTTTTCTTTTTCTCAAGTAGTATTAAAGTCAGACGGGCCTGGAAATACTTACGAATTAATCAATTCCATTTTAGCTCCTGGGTATGAAGCTGTCGAAAATCCTGAGTGCATTCATGGTACTTTTGGAAGACACATAGCTGAAGTTTGGGATGAAGATTTAAAATCGAACGTATTCGAATTCTATTCACATGTAAAACCTGATAACGACAGATGTGAAAAACTAGACAGGCAACGTGTTGAAATTAAAACTTACGAGTCGTCACCTTCTAATTTAAAAGGAACATTAGGTGAAACCGTAACATATAAATGGAAGTTTAGATTACCAAAAGGATTTCAACCCTCAAGTAGTTTTACCCATTTGCATCAAATAAAAGCGGTTGGTGGTTCACAAGAATTACCTATTTTTACATTAACAGCCAGAAAAGCAAAGGTAAATCAGTTAATTGTTATTCATAATAATGAAAATACTGTTGCAAGTGCTGATCTATCAGAATTTGAAGGTACTTGGGTTGAAATAACAGAAAAAATAAAAATTGGTTCAAACGGAGCTTATTCTATTTCAATTAAAAAAATTAAAAATGGTCAGGAATTACTAGCATTTAAAAGTGATAACATAATGACAATTAGACCCGATAACGACTTTATTAGACCAAAATGGGGAATTTATAGAAGTTTGAAAAAACAGAAAGATTTAAGAGATGAAGCAGTTCGATTTAATGACTTTTCGATTAAAGAAGGTGAATAATTTATATAAAAAAAATATAATAATAGTTGGATTTGCATTTATATGTCAAATAACAACGTTGTTTTCACAAGTCACCCTAAATGCAAATGGACCAGGAAATACATACGAATTAATTACCAATGTTTTTGCGCCTGGAAATGGAGTTAGTGCAGTTGAAGCTCCCGATTTATACCATCCATGGGCTGCGGGCGGAAACCGACATATTGCAGAGGTTTACGACAACGACTTACTTAGATATGTATTTGAATTTTATTCGCATGCCTTATTAGACAATGAACCTGTAGATCCAACATTAACTGATCGTCAACGAGTTGAAATAAAGACTTATGCTCCATCACCAGACAATTTAAAAGGAACTGTTGGAGAAAATATTATTTACAAATGGAGTTTTAAATTACCTGTTGGATTCCAACCTTCGGCTAATTTTACTCATATCCATCAAATAAAAGCGGTAGATGGTGATGATAGTAGTCCTATTTTTACATTAACTCCAAGATTTGGAAACCCTAATAAATTAGAATTGATATACACCGAAAATTCAACTTCAGGTACAAATAAAGTTCGCATTGTTGAATTATTACCCTTTTTAGGAATTTGGGTTGATGCTGAAGAACAAATTAATGTGGGTAGTAATGGTATTTATTCGATCGTTTTAAAAAAACACAGTGACGGAACTGTTTTGATGTCCTATACTAATAACAATATTGCGACAATTCGTCCAGATAACACCTTTATTAGACCAAAGTGGGGAATTTATAGAAGCTTGAATGACATTGGAAATTTACGTGACGAAGCAGTTCGATTTTCAGGATTCAGCATTCAAGAAGTGGCTGTATTGGATCTGAATTCAAATAATATTGGAGAAAATACTATTTCTATTTCAAATCCAGTAAATGAAAATATAGAATTATCGGAGGTTATTTTGAAAAACTACGATAAAATGAAACTTTTTGATATTTCTGGAAAAAAATTATTCGAATTGAATAATTTGACAAATAAAATTGAAGTGACAAATTTAAAATCTGGAATGTATATTATTCAGTTTTATAATGATGAAAATAAATCAAAACATATTAAAATAAAAAAAAAATAACCTTATGAAAAAACTTGTAATTGTATTTATTTCTTTGATTTTTATTTCAAACAGCACCTTTATTTTTGCAAAAATAAAATTGCCTTCAATAATTGCTTCCAACATGGTTTTACAGCGTAATAGTTCTATAAAAATATGGGGATGGGCAAAATCAGGTGAAAAAATAAGTATAAAAACAAGTTGGATTACCAATGAAATAAAAATTATTACTCCAGAAAATGGTCGATGGGAAGTCCTTTTAAAAACAACATTAAGTAAAGAACCACAAACTATTCAATTGAATAGTTTAGAATCGAATATAAAATTAGAAAATATTTTGTTTGGTGAAGTTTGGATTTGTTCCGGACAATCCAATATGAGAATGCCATTAAAAGGTTATACTGGGCAACCAACATTTGAAGGGAATTCTGCCATTGCCAATTCAAGAAATAACAATATCCGATTGTTTTCAATTACTGAAAATGGAAATCCAACACCTTTGGATACTGTGGTTAATTATAAAAAATGGAATGTAGCAAGTCCTGAAAACACAAAAGATTTTAGTGCAGTTGGTTACTTTTATGCACAAAAGTTACAGGAAATATTGGATGTTCCTGTGGGCATTGTAATGACCTCTTGGGGGGGAACAAGAATACAACCCTGGATAAGTAAAGATGCAGTTACACCTTTTTTAGATATAAATAAAGTTAAGAAAGATACTACTGAAAAATACAAAAGAATTCCCTCTGCAATATTTAATGCGATGATCAATCCGATTACTTCTTATACCATAAAAGGAGTTATTTGGTACCAAGGCGAAACGAATCGTGATGAACCCAAATTGTACCAGCAATTACTTCCAGAAATGGTAAAAGATTGGCGTAAGCAATGGAATATTGGAGAATTTCCATTTTACTATGTTCAGATTGCACCAAATAAATACATAGACAAAGCGAATTCTCAATACCTTAGAGAAGCGCAATTGAAGGCATTAGTTATTATTCCAAATTCAGGAATGGCAGTACTTTCAGATATAGGTTCGGAGCAAACAATTCACCCACCTCATAAAAAAGAAGTAGCAGAAAGATTGTTGTTTTTAACATTAAACAAAACTTACGGATTTAAAGAGGTAGATTGTATAGGTCCAATTTACAAATCTATGGAAGCAAAAGAAGGTGCGTTATTCTTAAATTTTAATTTTGCAGAAACCGGAATCTATTCCCCTGAAATGGAAGTTAGTAATTTCGAAATTGCAGGAGCTGATAAAGTATTTCACCCAGCAAAAGCGTTGATAATTAATCGTAAACAAGTAAAAGTATTTTGTCCTGAAGTTTCTGAACCTGTAGCGGTTAGATACGGTTGGAGTAATTGGTTTGTGGGAACATTATTTGATAATAATATGCTTCCTGTCTCTTCGTTTAGAACTGACAATTGGGAATAAAAAAATCCATAAAATAAATTTATGGATTTCTAATTATTTTGAATATTCTGCTATTTAATCTTAACTATCAAAGGATTATTTATTTTCGTAGCGTAATTTGTTAGATAATTTTCCCAAGCTTCTTTGGTAGTAAATTCACCTTGTTTTTTCCAACCAAATCCAGTATAATAAGTCACTTTGTTGTTTACCACTTTAAGAGCAGCATACAAATTACACAGCTCTTTATTGGGATTCATATATTTTTCAGCGCTAATCATAGTATTTTTAGGAAAAACAATACCGGTTCCAAGTTCAGAATCATCAATTGGTTGCCAATAATCTATCCAACCTGCTTTTAAGTTAGATTCCGTTTTACCATCGTTATTGTGCAACGTAATTCCCGTTGAAATTGTATTAGTACCCGAAACTTCAATTTCAAATTTAGAAAGGAAACTTCCGTAATCCAAACTGATGTGTTTTACCTCTTTGATTTTATTTCCTTTGGCATCCCAATCAGCATAAGTCAATGTAAAACTAGTTCTTAAAGGTCCAGTAGTGATGGTTTTCCAAGAAATAAAATTTTTAGAATAGTAATACATACTGTCAACTTTTACAGCAACTCCACCAATTCCTCGGCTATCACCTACGTGAAAATTGTCTAACCCTTCACCTGTATCTTTATGATAAGTACCAGTTCCAGTTGTATATTTCTCGTACCATTTATTCAAAACAGGATATTCCACTCGTTTTAACCAAGCATCAATTCCACTAGTTAAAGTTCCACCTTTTACTTTGTCTTCGGTCATTTTTTGAGCTACAGGACCATAAGTTCTAAATGCCACTTTGTTGTTTTCCCAAGCATAATCATCAGTTCTTTCGGGAACAAATCGGGAATAGCAAAAAATAGTTGGTTCTTTAATTATATCTAAAACAGTTAATACGATTTCATATTTTTTTGTAGCCAAAGCTTTGATTTTAGGTTGGAATAACAACACGTCGTTTATCCCATCACCATTTTCATCTACGCACTGAGATATTAAATAAGTAGAAGTTCCTAATTCTTTAACTCGATAATATTCTAATTTATCCGAGGCTTTTAGTCTTAATGAAGTTTTGGATATTTCAACAGTTTCAAACTCTCTATCAGTATTCAAAGAATTGGAAATAGTAATAATTTTATTCTTTTGTGAAAACGATAATAACGATGTAATTAGCATTAAAACTAAAATTCCATTGGTTAGTTTCATATTATAATTCGTTTGAAGGTTTTCCAATTGTAGCTAATATTCCGCCATCAACATATAAAATATGACCGTTAACAAAATCACTAGCTTTTGAAGATAAGAATATTGCCGCACCCGATAAATCGTCTGGATTCCCCCATTTTGCAGCAGGAGTTCTGTGAATAATAAATTCGTTAAACGGATGTCCATCTACACGAATTGGTTCTGTTTGAGAAGTCGCAAAATATCCAGGTCCTATTCCGTTGACTTGAACATTGTGTTTTGCCCATTCCGTAGCCATATTTTTGGTAAGCATTTTCAATCCTCCTTTTGCAGCAGCGTAAGCTCCTACTCCATTTCTACCTAATTCACTCATCATGGAACAAATATTGATTATTTTTCCTTGTTGTCTAGCTATCATCCCTTTAGCAACATGTTTTGAAACAATAAAAGGACTTACTAAATCAATGTCAACGACTTCTTTAAAATCAGCAACTTCCATTTCAATTAATGGAAT
>CALPLL020000030.1 GCA_943324395.2 Rhizobium sp. Q54 | reverse complement strand
CTCAAAATCGAACTGGATTCGAGCTAAATATTCTGGAATGTTTCACGGATATACTCAAATTGGAAATTATGTTACCAAAGGGCAATTACTGGCCACTATTTCTGATCCCTATGGAAAGATTGAATTTACTGTAAAAGCGCCCAATTCTGGATATATTATAAATGTAAATGATGCGCCAATAGTTTATCAAGGCGATGCTATTTATCATATTTCAACTCAAATACATGATGTTTAAGAAAGATATTCGCGTAAAATATAAAGAACTTCGTCACTCTTTATCTGAAAATCAGATCGAAGAATTGAGTTTGGCTATTGCCAATGAGGTCTTGTTACTTCCAATTTGGGAGAAAACGTATTTTCATATTTTTCTTACCATTGAAGAACAGAAAGAAGTAAATACCGAATACATTTTACATTTATTATCTGGAAAAGACAAAGAAATTTGTATTTCAAAAAGTGATTTTGAAACTCTGAAAATGACTACTATTTTATTGACTGATAACACTATAATCAAAAAAAACGAATACAATATTCCAGAACCGGTGGACGGTCCCGACGCTTCGGGAGAAATTCCCTCCAATAAAATGGAAGTGGTTTTTATTCCTTTATTAGCATATGATAAAAAAGGAAATCGTGTAGGTTATGGAAAAGGTTTCTATGATAAATTTTTAGCAGAATGCAATCCAAATACTATTAAAATTGGGCTTTCGTTTTTTGAACCAGAAGAATTAATATTGGATGTAAATCCTACAGATATCCAACTCAATTATTGTGTTACTCCAAATAGAGTGCTTAATTTCTCAGATCGACTCTGATTCTTGAGTTTTAGCGAAGGCTTTTTTATTGAATACAATTAATATTCCTACTCCCGTTGAAATTGCAAAATCCGCAACATTGAAAATAGCATTGAAGAAGGTGAAGAATTTACCTCCCCAAAATGGAAGCCAACTAGGTAAATTACCTTCCCAAATTGGAAAATAAAATAAATCTACTACTTTTCCATAAAATAATTTTCCGTAAGGTTTGTCGGAAAATAGTGTAGCCACGGTATGGTAACTGTCATCGAAAAATACACCATAAAAAACAGAATCGATAATGTTTCCGAAAGCTCCTGCAAAAATAAGCGCTATGGCCACAATTAAGAAATTAGAGCTTTGTTTTTTTACCGCGTCCCAAAGCCAATAGGCAATTCCGGTAACAGCAACTAATCTAAAAAGGGTTAGAATTATTTTTCCATAGGATCCTGGAATTTGTGTGCCCCAAGCCATTCCTTCATTTTCAATAAAAAGAATTTTAAACCAATTGAAAACTACTACTTCCTCACCTAAAACAAAATGAGTTTTGATGTAAATTTTGGAAATTTGGTCAATTAATAAAATAATGAAAATGAGTATATAGGCTTTCTTTAATGACATTTTATAATTTTTGATACCGCAAAAATAATACTATTTTTAATACAAAACGCCCCTAAAAAGGAGCGTTTAAAATTATTATGAAATAATAGTGTTATCGCTGCAAATTCTTAGCTTCAATACTCATTGTTGCGTGAGGCACAACTAACAATCTTTCTTTGCTAATTAATTTACCAGTTACTTTACAGAAACCGTACGTTTTATTTTCTACACGGAAAAGAGCGTTTTTCAAGTCTCGGATAAACTTTTCTTGACGAATTGCCAATTGTGAGTTGGCTTCTTTTGACATTGTTTCGCTTCCTTCTTCAAATGCTTTGAATGTTGGAGACGTGTCATCTGTTCCATTATTTAAATCGTTCATATAAGCACTTTTAATCAATTCTAAATCGGATTGTGCTTTTTGTATTTTATTTATTATCAGTTCTTTAAACTCTGCTAAATCTGCATCTGAGTATCTTAGTGTGTCTTCTGCCATTCTAAACTTATTTATTAATTGCTATTCGTGTTATTATTTCGTCAAATTCAATTGCGATTCCGCTTTCTAATTCATCAACAAATACCAATAAATCGGTTAATGTTTCTGATTTAATGTAGGCTTCATTGTTAAGAATTGCGGTTTCCAAATCTCCGTTTCTTTGAATTTGAACTTTGATTTTGTCGGTAACTTCAAATCCGGAGTCCTTCCTAATGTTCTGAATTCTATTTACTAATTCTCGTGCAATCCCTTCCTGACGCAATTCCTCAGATATTGAAATATCTAATGCCACTGTGATTCCATTTGAATTGGCGACTAACCAACCTTCAATATCTTGTGACGATATTTCAACTTCTTGTAATGTTAAAATTATACTTTTTTCTTGAATAATGATGCTTATTTCTCCTTCTCTTTCCAATTTATTAATTTGTTCTGAAGTAAAAGCCTGTATCTCCTTGGCAATCAAGCCCATGTCTTTTCCAAATCGAGGTCCCAATGTTTTAAAATTGGGCTTAATTTGCTTCACTAATATTCCTGAAGCATCGTCTAAAAGTACAATTTCTTTCACATTTACCTCTGCTTTAATTAAATCTGAAACCGCTTCAATTTCAGCTCGTTGACTCTCTTCAAGTATCGGTATCATTATCTTTTGTAAAGGCTGACGCACTTTTATCATTTCCTTTTTTCGAAGAGATAATACTAATGAGGAGATGGTTTGAGCCTTCTCCATTTTGCTCTCTAACGATTTATCAACATACTTTTCAACGCATCGAGGAAAATCAGCCAAATGTACACTTTCAAAGTTTTCTGATTGTGTCGCTAATGTTAAATCTCTGTATAATTTATCCATGAAAAACGGAGCAATTGGAGCGCCTAATTTGCTTATCGCTAATAAACATTCGTATAAAGTTTGGTAAGCTGCAATTTTATCTTGCCCGTATTCGCCTTTCCAAAAACGTCTTCTGCACAAGCGAACATACCAGTTACTAAGGTTTTCCTGTACAAAATCAGAAATGGCTCTGGCAGCTTTAGTCGGCTCGTAATCGGCATAGGCTGAATCAACTGTTTTTATTAATGTGTTCAATTCTGAAATAATCCATTGGTCAATTTCAGGTCGCTCATTAACTGGAATGGTGATTTCTGAATAATTGAAATTATCGATATTGGCATACAAACTAAAAAAAGAATAGGTGTTGTATAAAGTTCCGAAAAATTTACGGCGCACTTCTGCAATTCCTTCTAAGTCAAATTTTAAATTGTCCCAAGGATTGGCGTTTGAAATCATATACCAACGAGTTGCGTCGGGACCGTATTCTAATAAAGTATCGAATGGATCTGCGGCATTTCCTAAACGTTTCGACATTTTATGTCCGTTTTTGTCTAATACCAAACCATTTGAAACCACATTTTTATAGGATACTTTATCAAAAACCAAAGTTGAAATAGCATGTAAAGTATAAAACCAACCTCTTGTTTGATCTACCCCTTCAGCAATAAAATCGGCAGGAAAGGCTTTATTCCCATCTATTAATTCCTTATTTTCAAATGGATAATGCCATTGTGCATAAGGCATTGCTCCTGAGTCAAACCAAACGTCAATTAAGTCCGATTCCCTTTTCATTGGTTTTCCTGATGCAGAAACTAAAGTAATTTCGTCTACTACATTTTTATGTAAATCAACCAAATCATAATTGGCTTCAGCCATATTTCCCACTTCAAACCCTTTAAAGGGATTTGTTTTTTGTAATCCTGCAGAGATTGATTTCTCAATTTCATTATATAATTCTTCAACAGAACCTATTAAAATTTCTTCGTTTCCATCTTCACTTCTCCATATTGGTAAAGGGATTCCCCAATATCTAGATCGTGATAAATTCCAATCGTTGGCGTTTTTTAACCAATTTCCGAAACGTCCTTCTCCAGTTGCCTTGGGTTTCCAGTTGATGGTTTCGTTCAAGTCGAACATTCTGTCACGCACTTTTGTAATTTCTATGAACCATGAATCTAATGGATAATACAAAATTGGCGTGTCTGTTCTCCAACAATGCGGGTAACTATGAACGTATTTTTCAACTTTAAAAGCTTTGTTTTCTTCTTTTAATTGAATTGCAATTTCCACATCGGCGGAACGTTCTGGAGCTTCGCCTTCTTTATAATATTCGTTTTTAACGTATTTACCGGCATAAACACCCGTATGTGAAGTAAATTTACCTTGCAAATTTACCAACGGACTAGGATTCCCATTTTCATCCAAAACTAACATTGGCGGTACTTCTGGCACAGCTTCTTTAGCTACTTTTGCATCATCTGCACCAAAAGTAGGGGCAGTATGAACAATTCCTGTTCCGTCCTCAGTTGTAACAAAATCTCCAGAGATTACGCGGAATGCATTTTCGGGATTTTGATATGGTAATGCTAATTGCATCAATTGCTCATAACGAATGCCAACTAAATCTGACCCTTTACATTCGGATAAAATTTTATAGGGAATTTGTTTGTCGCTTGCTTTAAAATTATCAAAATCTGAAGCATCTTTACTTTCGAAAAACCCTTTTGAGAATTGTTTTCCAACTAAATTCTTAGCCAAAATTACTTTTGATGGCAAAAAAGTATATTGATTAAAAGTATCAATCAAAACGTAATCTATTTTTGGTCCTACAGTTAATGCCGTGTTGCTTGGTAAAGTCCAAGGAGTTGTGGTCCAAGCTAAGATATAGATATCGCCAAAATCCTTTAAAAAACTTGGCAATGTGTTATTGATTGCTTTAAATTGGGCAACAACAGTAGTATCGGTTACATCTCTATAACTTCCTGGCTGGTTAACTTCGTGTGATGACAAACCCGTTCCTGCTTTTGGAGAATAGGGTTGAACGGTATAGCCTTTGTACATCAAATCTTTATCGTAGATTTGTTTTAAAAGCCACCAAACCGATTCCATGTATTTGGATTTATAAGTCACATAGGGGTCTTCCATGTCCACCCAATAACCCATTTTTTCAGTTAAATCGTTCCACACATCAGTGTAACGCATTACGGTTTTTTTACACGCTTCGTTATATTGTTCTACAGAAATGGTTTTCCCAATGTCTTCTTTTGTAATTCCAAGTTCCTTTTCAGTTCCTAATTCTACAGGCAAGCCGTGGGTATCCCATCCTGCTTTACGCTTTACTTGGAACCCTTTTTGAGTTTTATATCTACAAAAAATGTCTTTGATCGCTCGAGCCATCACGTGGTGAATCCCTGGCAAACCATTTGCAGATGGCGGACCTTCAAAAAACACGAATGGCTGATTCCCTTCGCGAGTGGAAATGCTTTTCTCGAATATGTTTTCTTTTTTCCAAAAATCAAGTACTTCTGATGCAACATTTGGCAAGTCAAGTCCCTTGTATTCAGTAAATTTAGTGCTCATTTTATCCTTTTCTTAAATCGTTTTGCGAAAGTAATAAAATTATATCGAAAGTGGAAAGTGAAACCTCTAAAGTTGTGTTTTTAGGGTTAATTATAATAATAAAGCCGAGTTTAGAAATTCTAAACTCGGCTTTACATATAAATAATTTATATTATTTCACTATTAGGAATTCAGAACGTCTATTTTTAGCATGTTCTTCTTCGGTACAAGCTTCTTTGCAATCCACTTTTGGTTCGCTTTCGCCAAATCCTTTTCCTGATATTCTTGACGCTGGGATTCCTTTTGAAATTACATATTGAACAGTAGATTTTGCTCTTCTTTCAGATAAGTTTAAATTGTAAACATCACTTCCTCTATTGTCTGTGTGGGATTTTGTGAAAATTACCAATTTATCATTCGCTTTCATCACTTGGACTAACTTATCCAATTCAAATGCTCCTTCTTGAGTAATATTACTTTTATTGAATTCGAAAAATATTGAATTTAGAACAATTTCTGTTGGTTTAATAATAACTTCAATTGGATTAAGTGGTGTTGGTACGTTTAATTTTCCTCCTTTATTTTTAGCAATACTAAACACCCCGCTTTCATAACCATCTTTAGAGACTTGTAAACTATATTCTGTGTAACATTCTAAAATAAAATCTACATTTCCTTTTGCATCTGATGTTTTAGTTTCAATAATGTTCTTTTTATCGTCTAAAATAGCTACTGTTGCCCCTTCTAAAATTTTTCCAGTTACTGCATTAGTAACAAGAATAGTAGATTCAACGCTACAAAGTGGTTTTGCTATGTATAAATCATCTGACTCTTCACGATTACTTGAAAAGAACCCCAGATTACGTTTGGTATTAAATGAAAAGGAAAAATCATCTTTTTCGCTATTAACTGGTTTTCCAAGATTTTGAGCGTCTTCTGTTTTGTTTAAATTAATAAAATAAATGTCTAAACCTCCCAATCCTTGTCTAGAATCTGATGAAAAGTAAAGCATATTATCATCGGTAATTGAAGGAAATTGTTCGTTTCCTTCGGTGTTTATTTTCGACCCTAAATTAACCGGTGTTCCATAAACATCTCCTTCAGAAACATCAACTTTCCAAATGTCATTTCCTCCTAATCCACCTGGCATATTTGAATTAAAATATAATGTTTTTCCGTCAAGGCTAATACTTGGATTACTTATCGAATACGAATTTTTATTAAAAGGTAATTGCTTTGCCGCAGTCCATTTATTATTAACTTTTGTAGCCTTGAAAAGATACATTTGGCTAAACTTGGTTTTTATGTTTTTAATATTTTCAAAGTCATTTATTTCACGACTATCTCTAGAAAAATATAACGTATTGCCGTCTGCGCTTACACAAGCTGGACCATCATGCCAAATAGTATTGATATCCTCTACTTCGGTTGGAATACTTAATGAATCATTTTCAAATAAAGTAGCTTGATATACATCTAGATATGATTCTTCTTTCCATCCTGTTTTTTTCTTAGATAATTTTCTTGAACTCGAGAAATATAAGGTGTTATCATTTGATAATTTTGGTCCAAAATCAGTATATTGACTATTTATTTTTACGGGTACTAAATTAAATACTTTTTGTTTGTTAAGTAATTTGGGAATGTAATTTGGGTTTTCATTAAATAGAATAGCCCTAATATCTTTTGGATTTTTATTTGCAAAAATCGCCATTTGAGCATTTGACTCTTCATATCTTCCACTTGCTTTTAGCATTTGAGCATATTTAAAATAGGTTTCAGCTTCTTGGGGCTGGGTCAATGAAAGTGCATACCATTTAATTGCTTCTGTCGTATTAAACATGTTATAGTAACTTTCAGCAAGTTGATTGTAAATGTAATTTTGTTTAATCCCAGTTCCTACTAGTTTCAAATATTCTTTACTAGCATCTAAATATTCAAATCTTTTAAATAATTTATCAGCCCAAGCAGTTTGACTGTCTTGTGCTTTTACAGATATTGTGCTAACAAACACAAAACTTAATATCAGAAATATATTTTTCATTATAGACGTTATTAATTTTAGAAATATCTAGGTGAATGTGAAACTTTTTTAGGCACGTACAAATCAAATAATAATATGATTTCGTGAGATGAAGGTGTTGTTACTTTAATATCAGAAACAATATGATCATAGGCATAACCTACTCTTAAAGAAGGATTAATTGCGAAGTTTACCATTAATCCAAATGAATCGTCTAATCTATAAGTTGCCCCTGCTTCGAATTTTTCCATGTATAAGAAATTAGTTGAAAGATCTATTGAAGATTGTGTTCCAATAGCAGATTTTATCATTCCAAATGGCTTAAATTTCAAGTTGGGATTGATATCAAATACATATCCACCGGTAAGAAAATAATGTTGAATTTCTGTTCCATACTTTCTTCCATTATAATCAAGGTGAACTGTTTTTAACATACTTGGGATTGAAAAAGCAAGATAATAGTTATCGGTATAGTAAAATAATCCTGTTCCAATATTTAATTTTTGATTGTTTGTGTTTTCTCGGAATGCACCGTCATTTACGTCGGGCAATGTAGGGTAAATAATGCTATTTAGTCCTATTTTTTGAAATGTAACCCCTGCTTTTAACCCTAATGCTAATCTTTTTTCTCCACCTAAATTAAGTGTGTAGGAAAAATCCCCATAAAGATTATTTTCTTCAACTGGGCCAATTCTGTCAGAAAGAATTGACAACCCTAACCCAACATTTTTACCAACAGGTGAAGACCCCGAAAAGGAGAATGTTGAAGGCGCGTCTTCTATTTGAATCCATTGCTTTCTGTATAATAACCCAAAAGATAAATTTTCTTTAGAACCAGCATATGCCGGATTTATTATGTTCATATTATACATATACTGTGTATAATGAGGTGCTTGTTGCGCATTAACATCTAGAAATGACATCAAAAGTAAAATAGCTAGTAAAAATATTTTTTTCATAAGGGTAAAATTTAGGATTAATAAGCGCTGACTTTTGTCAGCGCTTATAAAATCTTAATATTAACGATTAATATAAATCCATCCAGTAATTGAATTTCCTGAATTTCTCGTAATTACATAATAGTAGGTTCCGTCGGGAAGTTCGCTTCCGCTTTCAGATTGTCCGTGCCATTGATTAGAATAATTTTCTCCATGGCTATAAACTTTAGTTCCATATCTATTAAAAATACTCAAGGCTTTTACATCCGATAATATAAATGCTTCATTGTCGCCGTCACCATTTGGAGAAATTCCTTTTTGAATACTACACGTAATTCCGTCAACTTGTTGTGTAGTCACATATCTACATCCGTTTACTGTAACTGTTGAGGTATAACTTCCTGAAGTGCTAATAATTATTGATGGATTAGATGTTGGTCCAAAAGTATATCCGTTAGGTCCACTCCATTCATAGGTAGCACTAGCGGGGTTGAAAGATCCTGCTACTGGCAAAGCTGTGATTGTAAAGTCAGCACCCGCACAAACTGCACTTAATTGAACATTTATCTGTGGTATAATAGTAAATGTAGCTGGAGCAGTAACTTGAGGACATCCTCCAGCTGCGGGGATTGTATAAGTAACTGTATAAGTTCCTGCCGGACTATTGCTAACATTAAATGCTCCAGAAGTAGAACTTATTGATAATCCAGATGGAGTAGCGCTAAATGTTCCTCCTGTTGTACCCGTTAATATTACTTGTTGGGAACCTGAATTGTTGTAACAATAAAATGAATCGCTATAAGCAATTGTGGCTTGAGGCAAGTTTGTAATTGTAATTGTAAAAGGAGCAGATACAAGAGCACATCCAGCTGCTGCTGCAATAGTATTTGTAACTATATAAGTTCCTGCTGTACTAGCTGTCAAATTAATTTGACCCGTAGCTGCATTTATACTTAATCCTGCCGGTGTTGAAGTAAATGTGCCTGCAACCCCGCCGGTAGCAAATGTTGGGCTTGGGTTATTGGCGTTTT
The DNA here is from genome assembly GCA_943324395.2 of Rhizobium sp. Q54. Lineage (GTDB taxonomy): Bacteria > Bacteroidota > Bacteroidia > Flavobacteriales > Flavobacteriaceae > Flavobacterium. The sequence goes on along the minus strand of CALPLL020000030.1, from coordinate 3,799 downwards.
TACAAAAAGGAGATCCTGTATAACTAAATGTAGCAACTGGTGCCGCAGTGATTGTAATAGTAAAAGATTCTGAAACTGTACTACATCCTGATGCTGCTGCAATTGTGTTTGTAACCGTGTAAGTTGCAGGAGTGCTTGAAGATAAATCGATAGCTCCTGTAGTACTATTTAAGGTTAATCCTGCTGAAGAAGTAAATACTCCTGCCGAGCCAGTTATATTAATTATTGGATTTGCTCCTGACTTACAAAAAGTAGTTGAATTATAAGTAAATGTAGCAACTGGAGCGGCAGTTATTGTTACTGTAGCTGTTTTAATTTCTATTGCACAACCTCCAGAAGCGGCTATTGTATTTGTAACCGTGTAAGTAGCTGGCGTGCTTGTTGCTAAATTAATTTGCCCTGTTGATGCATTTATACTTAAACCTGCTGTTGAAGTAAATACTCCCGCAACTCCTCCAGTAGCATATGTAGGGCTTGGATTGGTAGTTCCATTTTTACAATAAGGAGATCCTGTATAACTAAATGTTGCGATTGGTGCCGCAGTAATTGTTATTATAAAAGGAGCTGTAATTCCTGGACAAGAAGCAGTTGCTGCAATTGTATTGGTAACTGTATAAGTAGCTGGCGTAGTGGCTGCTAAATTAATTTCACCTGTAGTTGCATTTATGCTCAACCCTGCCGTAGAAGTAAATACTCCTGGCGCACCTCCATTAATATAATTAGGTAAAGGATTTACTCCTGATTGACAATAAGTCGTATTGCTATAGTTAAATGTTGCTACTGGAGCTGCTGCAACTGTAACTGTCATTGTAGTATTGTTTGCGCATTGATTCGCAGCTGGTGTAAACGTATAAACTATAGGACCAAGATTTGCCGTGTTAATTGGTGCGTTCCAAGTTCCTGTAATTGAAGGGGTGTCTATAGAAGAGGTTGGTAAAACCGGCGGATTAGTGCTTCCATAACATAAAGTTGGAATAGGTGTAAATGTTGGTGTTCTAACAGTTGAAATTAATACGTTCCCGTTTATTGGCGATGAAGAACATCCTAGTTGAGTTAATACAACACTATAAGCTCCTGAGACGCTTGTGCTAAATGAAGCTACATTCCCTGGATTTAAAGCTCCTGTTGGAACCGTCCAAGCATAACTAAAACTTCCCGAACCTATTGGCACAGCAGTAACTGTTGCAGTGGTACTTGAACATACCGTTGGAAAAGTAACATTTGCATTTATAACTGGCTTAACAGTAATTGTTGTAGTTGCTGTAAAAGCACATTGCCCTGAATCTGGTGTAAATAAATAGGTTGTAGTTGCTGTATTGTTTAAAGCAGGTGACCAAGTTCCTGTTATTGCATTTGTTGAAGTAGTAGGTAAAGGAGCTAAAGTTGCGCCATTACATATTGAAGCTACACTTGAAAATGCTGGTGTTATACTTAATGTGTTAACAGTAACAGTCATTGTAGCACCGCTTGAACAAACACCTGCAGCTGGTGTAAAAGTATAAGTTGTAGTAGCTGTGTTGTTTGGCGCTGGCGACCAAGTACCGATTACTCCATTTGTTGATGTAGTAGGCAAAATTAATGGTGCTCCTGGACAAATTGATGCTATTTGAGTAAATACAGGAACTACGTTACCAACTTGAATAGTCATTGTGGCAGTATTAGTCCCGCATTGTCCTGCATTAGGTGTAAATGTATAGGTAGTAGTAGCCAAATTATTAATTGCTGGCGACCAAGTCCCTGAAATTCCATTTGTAGAAATTAATGGTAACGGCTGAGAAGTTTGTCCTGCACAAATAGGAGGCGCAGGATTAAATGTAGGAACCGGTAAAACAATATTTACTGTTGTTGAACTTATAGCTCCTTGACATCCTCCTGTTTGAGGTAAATTATAACTTACTACATAAGTTCCAACTGTACTCGTACTTGGATTGAATGATCCGGTTGTTGTATTTAATGACAATCCAACAGCTGGCGAAACAGTATAAACACCCCCAGGGGTTCCTGTTTGAGTTATGTTTTGAACTGTATTGTTAATTGGACAATAAGAGGTTGCGCTATAATTTATAGCTACACTTGATGGAGGGGTAGAAATAGTTATCGACCAAGAATCATCATCTGAAGGGCATAAACCATTTGCGGCGATAGTATTGTGAACTATATAAGTCCCTGGAGTACTTGCCGCAAGATTAATTAATCCAGTTGTAGGATTTATTGAAAGACCTGTAGCAGGAACTGCAGAAAAAGTTCCGGCAACGGCATTGCTAATAAAACTAGGGCTTGGATTCGCTTCATTTTGACAATAGAAATTTTTAGGATAGATAAAATTACCGAATGGACAACATACAGGTGGAATTGGCCCTGCCGTTTGAGTAATTCTTACAAATCCTTTTCTACCATTAAAGTTAGTAATCATGACTACATATATTTGGCCAGCAACAGCATTGTTAACAGTAAACGTTTCAGTAGCTGCAAATGAATAGCTGCATGAATTTCCAGTTGCGGGAGCATTTGTAGTAGAAATCCCTGCACAAGCCTCTGAATTTGAATTATAAGGGCCCCAAGCTACAAAATCCACGTCAATTCCTGTCCCATTAAAAGTATTACTCGTATTTTGTTCCAATAAAAAACTATAATTCCCATTTGAAGGTATTTGCAAATAATAAAACGTTGGTGAAGGTGCGGTGAATAAACAACCCACATCTGTACTTGTTGTTGAATAAGGACTAATAGGATTTGGTAAAGTTGGAACTCCAACATTATTAGGGATAATTATTGGTGTAATTGCACAAAGCGGCAATGCAGTAGCACAAGTTCCAACATTTGTTCCTACACAAAGTTCAAAAGTGGTTGTTGAGGGTGTAGAACCTGTTGAATAAGCTCTTACGTAATAGGTTTGGCCTACGTTTAATCCACTAGCTATATTACTATTTGCAGTAATACATCCTCCAAATTGAGTTAAGCTACCGCATGTTCCTGTATAAAGAACATAGTTAATATTTGAAGGTGCGGAAGTATAGTTTACACCTAATATTGTTATATAATGGGTTGTTGATGTGGCTGTAAATTTAAACCAAACGTCGTCGTCATCTATAGTTCCTCCACAAGAATTTGCTTGAGTAGAAGCGGTTGCAAAAGCAAGACTTCCTTTAACTGTTTGCAGACAATTGGTGTTTTGATTTACTGGTATTTCAATAGCTCCTGTACATTCATCATTTACTATTAAAGTGTTAAAGCTAGATGGAACTGATATAGAACTTGAATCTGTTGAAGAACAAATCGCTCTTACGTAATAATCATAACAAGTTGCAGAATTTAATCCTGTAATATAAAACGGATTTGAATTGGCATTCACCCAACTTGCAGAACCAACTGCTGGAATAGGCGATCCACATGGAACTGCGCTTACTTGCCATGCTGTAGCAAAACTACCATCAGGATTTGCAGGTTGAGTCCAAGCTAGTAAAGCCGTAGATTGAGTTACTGATGAAGATGTTAAAGTTGTTGGGCGAGTACATGTTGGAGGAGGGGCGCAAGTAACACTTGCATTCCATCCAGTATTGGTAACACTTGTATCAGTTGTAAAAACAAAAGTTAAACATCCTGAAGCTGATGAAGCGGTAAATGGACCCGGTATTGTTGTTCCAGAGAAACTTCCTAATAATGTTCCGGCAGTGCTGTTACCATCGTATACCTTTAAAATGTCAAGCCCACTTTCTGTATTAAATGAGTTAAATGTAACTGTTACTAATTGTCCTGGAATTGAAGGGCAAATTGTAGTTGTTCCTGCGGCTGCAGCAAT
>CALPLL020000029.1 GCA_943324395.2 Rhizobium sp. Q54 | reverse complement strand
GTAACCACTAATTTTTTTGAAGTCGTATGGAATAGGATAATATCTATTTCCGAGCACATAGGAAATCGTCATCATGCTTCCATAGGCAGCAATGGTAGCTATTGCCGACCCATAATACCCCATAATTGGAATTAAGACGAAATTCAAAATTAGGGTAACTGCTGCCCCAACAATAGAAATATAAGCGCCGATGTAAGTTTTATCAATTAGCTTGTACCACACGGATAAATTGGTATAAATTCCAAGGAAAAAATTGGCTAAAATAATGAGCGGCACCACTTTCATGGCTTCCCAATAGGAGGGGTCGCGAAGCATAATATATTTTAAAACGTCGGCAAAAACGATTACAGAAAGTAAAATAAACGATCCGAAAATGACAAAATATTTAGTAATTGTAGCGTAGGTTTGAGGCGCATTTTCATTTTTAGCATGACTGAAAAAGAAAGGCTCAATTCCTAAAGTATAGGCGGTTCTAAATAAAACCATGAACAATCCGAGTTTGTAACAGGCGGAATAAACACCAACTTCAGCTTCGGCAATATTGGCAGGCAGTAATTTTCCTAATAGAATTTTGTCAAATTGTTCGTTGATTGCGAAGGCTATTCCGGCCACCATAATGGGCAATCCGTAGCGCATCATTCGTTTCCAAAGTGCAAAATCGAATTCCCAATTCACATGTAAATAATTTGGCGATAATGCTAAAAATGTTAGGAAGCTGGCGATGATATTAGAAACAAAAATATAACCCACTTCAAAATTTTCAGTATACAAAGAACCCAGAAAACTGTCGGGGTTTGCTTGAGCAATTTTTGGCAAGTAGATCAGGAAGAATACGTTTAAAAATAAGTATACTAAAACATTTCCTATTTTAATAATGGCATAAACCATGGGTCTTTGGTAAGCTCGAAGTTTGGAAAACGGCACAATTACCAGGGCGTCTAGAACCAGAATCCAAATGGTGTAAATGATATATTGTACGTCGATTCCTGACCACTCGGCGAGATAATTTTTAAATAATAATGCAGAACAAAGGAATAATAAAGTAGACCAAAATATAGAAACGGTTGTTGTTTCTATTACTGCTTTTTTATTGGGGTCATTGTTATAGAACCTGAAAAAAGTAGTTTCCATTCCGTAGGCTAAAATCACGTTAAAGAAAATCATCCAGGCAAACACGATGGTTACTTTTCCATAGGCAGCTTTGGGAAGCAAATCCGTATATAATGGCACTAATAAAAAACTGAACATGCGCGGCAAAACTGAAGCCAGTCCGTAAATTGCAGTTTGTTTGAAAAGATTTTTATATAAACTCAAAATTGCTGAATGTGATTTGTAATTAACAAAAATAAGTAATTTTTAGCACATTTTCTAAGGAAATTCAGTAGGAGAAATTTCTTTTATTTGTGTGCATTTATACCAGTATTTTTGATTGGCTTTTTGAAATTCTATTACGGTTTCTTTGTCTTTTAAATGAAATTCTTTGGTTGCAGTTGCTGAGGTTTGGTGTTCTTGATAGATGGCGTTGTAATGAAAATTGGCTCTGAATTTAGTTTCATTTACTTGAATTAATGGGCTTTCTAGATTTTTGTAAAAAATTTTTTCAAGGCGAATATTTTTTCGAAGGGGCTTTTTCAGCTCAATGATAAAAACCGTCCCGCCTCCACTTTCCCTTCTTCCACTGGTCCAATTTTCAAATGTAATTGATTTTATTTCTTGTGGTGGAGAAGTATAAGAATTATCTTTTGATGCATTACATGAAAATAAATTCAGTAAGACAATTAAAGAGAAAAAGGGAGCTATTTTTTTCATTTGTCAATGGGATTATGGCGCTGGATTTGGAAAAATACTGTGAATTTTTTCTATTTCTGCTAACACATTTTCATTTAAAGTCACCTTAATTGTATTGATGTTTTCTTTCAATTGTTCCAATGTTGATGCGCCAATAATATTACTAGATAAAAAGGGTTGTTGGGTTACAAATGCCAAGGAGAGTTCAGTTAGAGTAAGTCCAAAATCTGCAGCAATTTCGTTGTATCTCCTGGTTGCCTCACGTGTATTTTCGCTATTGTAGCGAGCAAATTGAGGAAATAAATTTATCCTCGCATTTGGAGGGTTTGCACCATTTAGAAATTTCCCTGATAGTACTCCAAAAGCCAAGGGAGAATAGGCAAGCAGGCCAACATTTTCACGATGGCAAACTTCTGAAAGTCCCACTTCAAAACTTCGATTTACTAATGAATAGGGATTTTGAATGGTTGCCATTCTGGGTAAATTGTGTTTCTTACTTTCTTCAAGAAAACGCATTAATCCCCAAGGAGTTTCATTGGAAACGCCAATATTTCTAATTTTACCTTGTTTAATAAATCCTTGTAAACATTCTAAAATTGAATGAAAATTATCTTCCCAAGGGTCGTCTTGAACTTTAAATCCAAGTACACCAAACATGTTTGACTTTCTTTCAGGCCAGTGCAATTGGTATAAATCGATGTAGTCAGTTTGCAATCTTTTTAAACTTTGATCTAGCGCATAAGCCAGACTTTTTGGGGAAAAATCATTTTCTTCCCGCATGTAATTTAGGTTTCTATTGGGACCCGCAATTTTGGTTGCAAGAATTACATTTTCTCGATTTCCCGATTTTTTAAACCAGGACCCAATTATTTTTTCGGTACTTCCGTAAGTCTCTTTTTTTGCTGGTATAGAATACATTTCTGCAGTATCAAAAAAATTAACTCCATTTTCCAGTGCATAATCCATTTGAGCGTGACCTTCGGCTTCCGTATTTTGTTCTCCGAAAGTCATAGTTCCAAGTGCGATTTTACTAATTTTAGTATCTGTATTTGGTAAATTACTATATTTCATAGTTAAGTATAATGTTGTAATTTGTTAAAGTAAAAAAGGCCCAAAGTAAAACTCTGAACCTTTGAACCTTTTTACTTTGAACCTTATTACAATTCGTTCAGTAATTTAGATATTTCATCTAATTTTGGTGTCAATATAATTTCAATTCTTCTATTTTTTGATTTTCCTTCAGGAGTATCATTACTCATTAATGGAGCAAATTCTCCTCGTCCTGCTGCTGTAAGATTCTCTTTTTTAACGCCTTTATTTTCAGAAAGGATATTTACAATTGCAGTCGCTCTCTTGGTAGAAAGATCCCAGTTATTTTCAATTTGTCCAACAGCACCTGCAAATTTATCATTATCAGTATGCCCTTCAATTAAAACTGAAATTTGAGGATTTTGAGCTAAAACAGAACCTACTAATACTACAGCTTTTTTACCTTCTGGACCAACAGCCCAACTTCCTGATTCAAAAAGTAGTTTGTTTTCCATGGAAACATAAACTTTCCCATCTCTTTGATTTACAGTCAATCCTTTTCCTTCAAATGCTTTTAAAGATTTTGTAAGCGCATCTTTTAGTTTTTTCATCGCCGCTTCTTTAGCCGCCATAATGCTTTCTAATTCATTTACACGATCAGTTCCTTTTTTCAAATCAGCACTTAGTTTATTTAGCCTTTCTTTTTCAGCAGCAAGCGCTTTTTCTTTCGCTTCTAGCTGTGCTAATAACTCTCTATTTTTAGTCATGTTTTCTTTTAAAGACTCATCACTATTTTTTTCTAATGCCGTGTAAGAAGCTTGTAAGGTTTTAAGATTTTTATCTGCGGCAGCAAAGTCAATTGCTAGCTTATCTCTTTCGGCTTTTGTTTTTTCATAGTCTTTTTTAAGCGTTGAATAATCTATATCAAGTTTGCTTTTAGATTTCGAAATACTATCATATAAATCTTGAGTTTTTCTATTTTCTTTCTTCAAATCGGCAAATTTGGTTTCTAGTTCATTAAAAACTTTTTTGGAAACGCAAGAACTTGATAAAGCGATTATCACGAAAACAATTGAAATTTTTTTAATCATTTTTTTTAATTTTAATAGGTTAAATTATTCTATTTCTACTACAACGGGACAATGGTCAGAATGTTTTGCTTCTGGTAAAATATAGGCCCTTTTTAATTTTTCTTTTAACGGTTCACTCACTAAACAGTAGTCAATTCTCCAGCCTTTGTTATTTCCGCGAGCACCTGCTCTATAACTCCACCAACTATAATTATCTGGTTGGTCATTGAAAAAACGAAAACTATCAATAAATCCATTTTTCATAAACTGATCAAGCCAAGCCCGTTCTTGAGGTAAAAACCCAGACACATTGGCGTTTCTAATTGGATCATGAATATCTATTGCCTTATGGCAAATGTTATAATCACCACAAATCACTAAATTCGGAATTTCCTTTTTAAGTTCATTGATATAATTTTGAAAATCATCCATGAACATAAATTTATGACTTAATCGATCAATATTTGTGCCAGAAGGCAAATACAAACTCATTACAGATAACTCATCAAAATCGACACGTAAATTTCTTCCTTCAAAATCCATGTGTTCAATCCCAGTTCCAAAAACGATATTATTGGGTTTAATTTTTGATAAAATTGCTACCCCGCTGTACCCTTTTTTAGTTGCCGGAAAATAATATTGATAAGGATAACCCGCCATTTCTATATCTAAAAAAGGCACTTGATCTTCAGAAGCCTTTATTTCTTGAAGGCAAATAACGTCTGGATTTGCATGTTGTAACCACTCAATAAACCCTTTTAAAATGGCCGCTCGAATTCCATTTACATTATAGGAAATGATTCTCATTATTGTAATTCAATATTATTATTTCCAAAAGTAATAAAAAACTTTACGATTAGTGTAGAAAATTTGAAGAAATTGGACTCAAAATTCCATTGGTTACATAACTTTTTTTCTATCTTTGTTTTTAGGTTTTAAATATAAAAATCAATGGGTTTAGTTACCGCTAAAGAAGTCGCAAAAGCAATAAAAGCTGATAAATATGGTTTTTTAGGAACTTTTTCAGGATGGTTGTTGATGAAAGTTCTAAAAATATCAACCCTAAATAAGTTTTACGATAAAAACAAGCACTTGGAAGAGATTGCATTTTTAAATGCAATTTTAGACGATTTAGAAATTAAATTTGAAATTCCTGAGGAAGATTTTAAACGTTTACCAAAAGACGGGGCCTACATTACCATTTCAAATCACCCATTGGGCGGAATAGACGGAGTTTTACTTTTAAAATTAATGCTCGAAAGAGAACCTAATTTCAAAATAATTGCTAATTTTCTTTTGCATAGAATTACTCCTTTGAAGAAATATATAATGCCCGTTAATCCATTTGAAAATCACAAAGACGCCAAATCAAGTGTTATTGGAATTAAGGAAACATTGATCCACTTAAAAGAAGGAAAACCGCTAGGAATGTTTCCGGCAGGGGAAGTTTCAACGTATAAAGATGGAAAATTAGTAGTTGATAAACCATGGGAAGTAGGTGCTATAAAAGTAATTAGAAAAGCACAAGTACCTGTAGTTCCAATATATTTTCATGCCAAAAACAGTCAATTATTTTACTTCTTATCCAAAATTGGAGACACACTTCGCACGGCTAAATTACCGTCGGAAGTATTTTCTCAAAAGGAAAGAGTAATAAAAGTTCGTATTGGAAAACCAATTTCTGTAAACGAGCAAAATGAATATGAAACCATCGAAGAATATTCAAAGTTTTTACGCAAAAAGACGTACATGCTTTCCAAGCCATTTGTAAAAGAAAAATCATTTTTACCAACGCCAAAAATTAAACTTCCTAAAAAAGGACCCAAAACTATTGTTACCGGCGCTTCTGTCGAAAATATGATTTTGGAAGTTGATGCCTTAAGAGCCGCAGATTGCCGTTTGCTGCAAAGCAAAAATTACGAGGTGTTTTTTGCGCAAGCAGATAAAATTCCTAATGTTTTACATGAATTAGGACGCTTACGAGAAATCACTTTTCGAGAAGTCGGTGAAGGGACTAATGAATCAACCGATATTGACAAATTTGATAAATATTACCATCACATGTTTTTGTGGGATGAAGATGCTAAAAAAGTAGCTGGAGCTTATAGAATGGGATTGGGATCTGAAATTTATCCAAAATATGGAATGGATGGGTTTTATTTAAATGAGCTTTTTCGTTTTGAACCTGAATTACACGATATGATGTCTAAATCTATCGAAATGGGACGTGCCTTTATTATTAAAGAGTACCAACAAAAACCGATGCCACTTTTCCTACTTTGGAAAGGAATTATCCATACCACATTGAGATTTCCAGAACATAAATTCTTACTTGGAGGGGTAAGTATTAGCAACCAATTTTCAGAATTTTCAAAATCGCTGATGATTGAATTTATGAAATCTAATTTCTACGATCCCTATATTGCACAATATATTCATCCTAAAAAAGCTTTCAAAGTTAAGCTAAAAGATGCCGACAAAGACTTTGTTTTCAATGAAGCGGAATCCGATTTAAATAAGTTTGATAAAATTATAGATGAGTTAGAACCGGGAACCCTAAGACTTCCTGTATTGATTAAAAAATACATCAAGCAAAATGCTCGTGTGGTTGCTTTTAACGTCGATCCATTATTTAACGATGCGGTTGATGGCTTGATGTACATCAGAATTTCTGATATTCCTGATAGTACTGTTAAACCTGTTATGGAAGAGTTTCAGGCCGAATTAGAACGAAAATTATCTGAAAAAGGGGATTTATAAAACAATAAAAAAGCGACAATTAAGTCGCTTTTTTATTAATAATTAATTTGTTTTTTCTTTGATTAACTTCTTATAATTTTCCCAATCTGTTTTTGAAATGGTTGCTTGTTTTTTATACTTTTTATCTTTCAAATAATCCAAAATATATTTAGCACGCTCTTCTGATTCTGGATGTGAAGAAATCCAATACAAACTATCTGACGTGTCTTTTTGCTGTGATAATTCAAACATGAAATCGGCTAATGGTTCCGGGTTAATATTGGCATTAAGCAAATAATCAACACTTGTCATATCGGCTTCTTTTTCTAAAGTTCGGTCATAAGCAGAAGAAGAAAGTGATTTCAAAATTTCTTTTACCACTGCGTTACCTTTTCCTCCTGTACTTGCCGAAAGCAACACAGACAAACCAATTTCTTTAGATAATTTTTTCATTACATGATTATTTTCAATGTGAGCAATTTCATGACCTAAAACCCCTTGTAAAGCTTCTTGATTTTTACACTCCGTTATTAAACCAGTGTATACAACTAAATGATTATTAGGTAGAGCAAAAGCATTAATATCGTCTTTTTCTACAATATGGATCTTCAATGAATCTCTTTCTATTTTGTTGTTTTTACAAATAGGGTCAAGTAATTTATCCAATGTTTTACTAATGGAATCATTGGTAATTACCTTTTCCGAAGATGAAATCTCATCCCAAATTAAGTCTCCAATTTTATTTTCTGATGAACTTCGTATTTGTTTAACATGAAATTCATTAACCCAATCTATTTGTGAAAGCCCGTAAAACAGGCCGAAAAAAGTGATTATTAGTATTAGTGCTGGGAGTATGATTTTCTTTACCATTATGATCTACAAATTAAATTAGTCATATTACCAAAAAAGAAAACTTCAACGTGTTTCCCTTTTCTTGTTTGAACGGCGCAATATATTGTTGAAATAATTTCTAGAATATTAAAAGCGATTACTGTAAACAAATAGCCAAAATAGTAGTTAGTCGCTTTTTCATCAGTAAAAATAATGGAGACAGTCCACCAAAAACTATAACTATTTGCAAACAGGAGTACTATTTGCGAAAGTAAAGCTTGGGTACAGTGCCATCTCACAAAATAGGTGCTTTTTCGGTTTCCAACGTAGAAAAATAAAGTGGCCAACAAATTAATAATTGGCAATGGTAACCCAGCAATAACAGCAACTAAAGACATTAAATAACTATTAGAAGCCTTTTCTCTTTCGTGCTCTGTGGGTGGGTAACTAAATGTTGTTTCTTGTGTCATAATTCTTTATAAATGTTCCAAATCCAGTTGAGAACAACTAGAATAATTAAAGGAATGGCTATTTTTTTTTGTTTTAAAATGGACTCCATTTTATTATAAGCCTCATAAAACGTTTGTCTTTTGGTTACTAAATCAAAGACAATCCAAAAAGGCAAAACTAGCATGGCGAAACTCACAATTATTCCGAAAGGGTTAAATAGCAACGAACCTATCAAATCTCCTTTATAAAGCGCTTGAACCGCCCGAGTTGTTCCACAAGAAGGACAAGGATAACCGGTCGCATTCTTAATCGTGCAAACAGATATTTGTCCGTCTTCAGAATAATTATTAGTAAATATTAAATAGAGATATCCTGAAAAACAAGCTATTATTACAATAAGATATAACTTGTTTTTAGACATTTTTAGTATAATGCATTTTGAAAAATTTCCATATTTTTTTCACGTGCCGCACTCATAATTGAAAACCAATCTACGATGGTCCAAATCATAAAACCACCACAAGTAAGTAGTTTTAAAACCCCCATTCCAGTGTCGCCAAGCATAAATCTGTCAATTCCTAACTGTCCAGCAGACAAAGAAACAATCATCATTGTGTCTGGGTTTTTAAATTGCATTTCTAATACTAATGGCCATTTTTCGTCGTCTAATGAGTTTAACTTTTCTCTAACGGCTGATAAATGGTAGCTTTCAAAATACTTTGCATTGCTGATCATAAATAAGTCTACTTTGTGTGATTCCATAGTTTTTATTGTAGTTTGATTATTAGGTTGCTAATATATTAATTTATAAGATTACTTTGTCAATTGGCTCCCAAAGTTCTATTTTATTTTCTCTCGATATATACCGATTTTATTTTGTCAACGATTACTTTGGCTAATTTTTCATGACTTTCATAGGTCCATCCCGCAATGTGTGGCGTTAAAAGAACATTTTTTGCTTGAAGCAAATAGTTAAATGCTGCTGGTTTTTCAGAGTCAAGGAACAAGTTTTCAAAGGATAATTTTTCATATTCTAAAACGTCTAATCCGGCTCCCAAAACTTTCCCAGATTGCAATCCTTCTACCAAGTCATCCGTAACTACCGAGTTTCCTCTAGCCGTATTGATAAACCAAAATGGCTTTGCACAGGAGTTGATAAACGAAGAATTGATCATTTTATCGGTAGAGGAATTCCAAGGCGTGTGTAAACTTATTACATCAGATTTTTCTTTTAATTCAGCTAAAGAAACGGCTTTTGCATTAGCATCACCCACATTTTCTAGAATATCATAAAAAAGCACTTCTACATCAAAACCTCGAAGTTTTTTAGCAAAAGATTTACCCATATTTCCATAACCAATAATCCCAACTGTTTTTCCATCCAATTCATGTCCGCGATTTTCTTCCCGATTCCAATGACCATTTTTTATTTCTAAATTGGCCTTGTTGAGGTTGTTTAAAAGGGACAATAACATTCCAAGCGCATGCTCACCAACAGCGTTTCTATTTCCTTCAGGTGCAGCAAATAATGTGATGTTTTTTGAAATTGCGTATTCACAATCAATACTCTCTATACCAGCGCCAACTCTAGCTATAAATTTTAAATTGGTAGCTTTATCAATAAAAGTTTTGTCAATTTTAAATCTACTTCGAATGATGATTCCCTGGTAATCATGGATTTTCTTCTCAATTTCTTCCTTTGAAGAGGTAAAATCTTCATGATTTGTAAACCCTAATTCTTGTAATTGTCCCCACAAAATAGGATGATTACTATCTATATGTAGTATTTTAATATTTGAAAAAGACATAGCTTTATTTTTGAGTGTTAAAGATACTTTTTTTTACCGAATATTAATTTTTGAATTATAATTCGATTAAATAAATCTTTAACATAAATTTTCAAGTGTATCAAACATCTTAGTTTAAATTTGTATAAAAAAATAGACCATGCAAAACTTTGAATTATACAACCCTACCAATTTAGTTTTTGGAAAAGGGCAAATCGAAAAACTAGGATCATTAGTGCCTAAAAATGCCAAAATATTACTGGCTTATGGTGGAGGAAGCATTTTTAAAAATGGCGTTTACGACCAAGTTAAAGCTGCTTTAAACGATTTTGAAATAGTCGAATTTGGCGGAATAGAACCCAATCCACATTTTGAAACTTTAATGAAAGCAATTGAAGTTGTAAAAGAAAAAAACATCGATTTTATTTTAGCTGTTGGAGGCGGATCTGTAATTGATGGAGTAAAATTTATTTCAGGAGCAACTCACTATGAAGGGGATCCTATGGAAATCCTAAAAAAGAGAATCTTGATAAAAGAAGGGTCAAAAGTGATCCCATTTGGAACCGTTTTAACCCTACCAGCAACAGGAAGCGAAATGAATTCGGGCTCGGTTGTAACTATAAATGCAACCCAAGAAAAACTAGCTTTCGGAGGCAGCGCATTGTTCCCAAAATTCTCTATTTGCGACCCAACCGTAATTATATCTCTGCCAGAAAGACAAATTCAAAACGGAATTATCGATGCGTTTACACACGTTATGGAACAATATTTAACCTATCCGCATGACGGTTATTTACAAGACCGAATTGCAGAGGGAATTTTACAAACCCTAATTGAAATTGGTCCTAAAGTGGTACAAAACCCTTCAGATTATGCCTTGGCTTCCAATTATATGTGGTGTTGCACTATGGCGCTAAATGGTTTGATTCAAAAGGGCGTTCCTTCCGATTGGGCCACACACATGATTGGCCACGAATTGACCGCTTTATACCAAATTGATCACGCGCGAACTTTAGCAATTATAGCCCCAAACCTGTATAAAGTGATGTTTGAAACTAAGAAACAAAAATTAGCACAATACGGTAAAAGAATATTTGGTTTAACCGGTTCAGATGATGAAATTGCAGCAAAAGCAATCGATAAAACAACGGAATTTTTTCACACAATGGGGATGAAAACCAAATTGTCAGAATGCACTGATGATTACGACAAAACTGCAAACTTTATCGCAAACCGTTTTCAAGAAAGAGGTTGGGTTGGTTTAGGTGAAAAACAAAACATCACTATTGAAAAAGTTCGTAAAATTGTGGAAATGAGTTATTAAAACAGTATTTATACCAATAAAAAAGGCGTTCTTAATTTTCATTTAGAACGCCTTTTTATTAAAAAAACAACCAATAATTTTAACTAACCTAAATAATATGAATCAATTGCACATTTGATTTATATCTTAACAACGCAATTTACCTCCAGCTATTGTATTGAAAATCATAATTTTACGTTAAATTAATTTTAGAGTGATTTATTTCGAAATTCCGAAAAATCATATTTGCCTAATATTTAATCAAATTTCAGTACTTTTGGAGCATAATTTTTAGAAGCTATTCCCGCCATCCGCTATATCTGTTTTGTCGTCCCGAAGTTTCGGGACCGCCAAAACAGGATGCCGCTACTGTCGGGGCTAAAAAAAATAAAAAATGACAGAGCAACCAAAATTTGCAGTAATAGGAGGAGGAAGCTGGGCAACCGCAATAGCAAAAATGCTGTGTGTGAACTTGCCAGAAATAGCTTGGTACATGAGAAATGAAGATGCAATTGAGCACATAAAAA
The DNA here is from genome assembly GCA_943324395.2 of Rhizobium sp. Q54. Lineage (GTDB taxonomy): Bacteria > Bacteroidota > Bacteroidia > Flavobacteriales > Flavobacteriaceae > Flavobacterium. The sequence continues at coordinate 1,775 of CALPLL020000029.1, read as the reverse complement.
CGCATTTTCACAACCCAAGCTATTTAAGCTCAGTAGAATTTCATGTCGAAAAATTACGCTTAACAAACGATATAAACGAAGCCGTTGCTTATGCTGATTATATCATTTTTGCAATCCCTTCCGCTTTTTTAAACGATGAATTAAAAAATTTAACCGAAAGTTTAGAAGGCAAAATAATATTCTCAGCTATAAAAGGGATTGTTCCTGAATCAAGCTTAATTGTGGGGGAACATTTCAATAAAACCTTCGATATTCCATTTGATAACATTGGTGTAATTACCGGTCCTTGTCACGCAGAGGAAGTTGCCCTTGAACGATTATCCTATTTAACAATTGCTTGCGGCGATTCTAAAAAAGCCAAAGTCGTAGCTAAATATTTAAGTAGCGATTACATCAAAACTAAAATCAGTGATGATATTATTGGAACTGAATATGCAGCGATGCTAAAAAATATTTATGCAATTGCCGCTGGAATGGCACATGGTTTAGGTTATGGTGATAATTTTCAATCGGTTTTAATGAGCAATGGAATTCGCGAAATGAAGAAATTCATCCGTAAAGTTCACAAAATGAAACGAAACATTAATGATTCTGCTTATTTAGGAGATTTATTAGTAACAGGATATTCGGTATTTTCAAGAAACAGAATGTTCGGAAATATGATCGGGAAAGGTTACACCGTAAAATCGGCAATGATGGAAATGAGTATGGTTTCTGAAGGGTATTATGCAACAAAAAGTGCTTGGAAATTAAACCAATCTTACAGGGCTAAAACCCCTATTATTGATGCCGTTTATGAAATATTATACGAAGGGAAAGACGCTAAAAAAGTCTTCAAAAAGCTTACAGAAAAATTAGATTAATTTGGAAATAAAACGCCAAATCAATTATAATTACTTACCTTACAATTACGCCATCTACGAATAAAATAGGCACTTCTTCTACATTATTTTCTGAAATGGAATTGGCGTTGAAGGTGAATTTTTTATCGTAAAGGGTATTTCCAATGAAAAAAGTAACCATAAATTCGTTGTTGAGTGTGGTTACGCTTTTTTCTAGCATTTCGACTTTAACTACTGAAACTGCAGGAATTTCTACAAATGCGTGACGTAATAATGAGGTTTTTTTCATTTCGCCATCAATAGTTCCAAAGGCTTTTGAAACCACCATTACACTATCAAGGTTAAAGTCGCTGTCGTTTACTAAATAAATAAACCACACTTTTTCCATAAAATCGTCGCTCCATTCTTGAACGGCTGCAACAAATACATTTTCTACTTCGGGAATTGTAATGTCTTTTTTCATTGGGAGATGTGAGAGGATAGATTAAGAGATAATAGACTTTAATGTCTTGCATCTATCCGTTTATTATCTATTTTCTTTTTATATACTTGATTTAAATTGCTCCAAGAAACGAACGTCATTTTCGTAGAACATTCTGATATCACCAATTTGGTAAAGCAACATTGCGATTCTTTCTACACCCATTCCGAAGGCAAAACCATTGTATTCATTGGTATCGATTCCACAATTTTTTAGAACATTTGGATCTACCATTCCGCAACCTCCAATTTCTAGCCAACCCGTTCCTTTTGTAATTCGGTAATCGGTTTCAGTTTTCAAGCCCCAATAAATATCAATTTCGGCACTTGGTTCTGTAAATGGAAAATATGAAGGACGCAAACGGATTTTCGATTTTCCGAACATTTCTTTGGTGAAATACAACAAGGTTTGTTTTAAATCGGCAAAGGAAACGTCTTTGTCAATATACAAGC
>CALPLL020000028.1 GCA_943324395.2 Rhizobium sp. Q54 | reverse complement strand
TCAGGAGCCCCTTTTTCAATTCAGTTTCAATTGAGTGAAATGTCGGACGTAGCTGTAACCATATCTGATTTGAATGGAAAAATTATTAGAAGTAAAAATTTAGGACTCATTCAGTCTTTTGAATACAAAGATTCTCTATTGACTTCAGGCACTTATCTGATAACTGTAATTAAAAACGGCATTAGCCAGGCTACCAAAATAATAATACAATAAAAAAAGCTTCCCCCATGATAAAGACAATCAATCCCTCTAAGATTCAAAATAAAGCAGTTGTCATAGCACATAAAATGATGTTAATCATAATGTTGCACAGCAGCTTCATTGCACCCTCGCAATCATTAATTTCAGCTTATATTAACAGAGTACCACCGTTGCGTTACTTAGGTTCAAGTTTGCCGAATTACAACACGTCATTAAATGAAACTCAATCTAATTTAATCAATAATCCCTATAATAAAAACAATATCGTTGGTCAATCAACCAATGGGTACAATAATAGCAAACCTTTAATAAATTCAAATAATATTGTAATTCCTTTTGACATACAACATGGTGTAATTGGAGTTTCAAAACAAAACCCCTTAGATGACCCAAAAGACAATTTTTTCAAATTTACCCTAGATAACAAACCAGAATCCAAAAAGAGGTATTTTTTGAGTTATGAATTGTATGGTGTTCAGGATAATAGTGCCGTGTCAAGAAGTATAAACGATCATTTTGCAACTGGCGGATATATCGTAAAACAACAACAAAGTTGGTCGTTACAAAAAGAGGAATTAAATCCTTTGAACTTGAAAACAGGAATAAATAAAATTATGTTTTCAATTCCTAAAGGAGCAGAATACCAATATGAAGTTAGAAATCTTAAAATTGAAGTTCAGGATGTAAAAGAAAACGCAGTTCTGCCATTACTTGTTCTCAATAACTCAAATACTACTTATGTAAAAAACAATAAAATGTACGTAAAAGGCTTTCTTAGGAGAGCCAATAATACAACCACAAAAGTCTTTATTGAAGACCAACCATTGCTTTTGAATAGCGATGAATTTGAGGGTTTTATTACCATAACACCCGAGTTGAAAAGCAGAAAATTCTTAGTAGTAAAGGCAATTGATTCAAGCGGACTTCTAGGTCAAGAGATTGTCCCTATAGATACTTTAATTGAAGCGGCTACTCTTTTTCCAATTGAGCCAATTTCAAATAGAGTAGCCAAACGATTTGAAATTTCAGAAGTTGCAGTTTTAGAAGGAGATGGCGCCTCGGTAGAATTAAAACAAAATTCGTTATCAGAAACCAAAGAAATTAGTATTTCCAAATTAAGAAATATCGATATTGCTCCTTTAAGTTCTGGGATGATAAATGTAACTAGGGGAGGTGTGGGCTATAGGTTTTTGCCCGATGGAACAAAATTTAAAACTCCTGTACTTCTAAAAATTGCCTACGATGAAAAATTACTTCCAAAAGGATACGGAATAAAAGACATCAAGACTTTTTATTTTAATACCGATTCAAAAAGTTGGGTTGCCGTAAAACGAGATACAATAAATGAAAAGGAAAAGACAGTTTCGGTACTTACCACTCATTTTACCGATTACATTAACGGTATAATTCAAGCACCTGAAAGTCCAGAAACGGCAGGATTTACTTCCACAATGATGAACGACATCAAAGCAGCTGACCCATCTTCAGAAATGACGATTATCAGCCCGCCTGAGGTTTCTCAAAAAGGCGATGCAAATGTGAGTTATCCTATTAAAATTCCAGCAGGAAGAAAAGGGATGCAGCCACAAGTTGCTTTACAATATTCAAGTGGTGGGGGTAATGGTTGGTTAGGTGAAGGTTGGAATATTAACATCCCATCAGTTAGTATTGATACCAGATGGGGAGTTCCAACTTTTGACCCTATTAATGAATCTGAAATTTATTCGCTTGGCGGGGAGCAATTGATGTATCCAAAGTTAAGTAACGATTCAGATTGGATGCCTAATAGACATTCTGATGTTAATCTTTCAAATGGATCTACTGGATTTGATACTTCTCCAATGACAAGGGCATATCAAACTATAGGAAACGTTAAAACATTTACACCAAGAAAACAAGGTAGTTTTGCTAAAATAGAACGATTGGGAACCTCTCCGAGTACTTATTATTGGAAAGTAACCAATACTGATGGCTCCAAAAATTGGTATGGTGGTGATGCATCAGGTATTAAGGAAAATTCAATTATAAGAAAAACACAAAATCCATTAGCCAATAATCCAGATAGTACTACAATGACAAATGGTGCTGAAATTGTGCACTGGGGCTTGTATATGAGTGAAGACGTATATGGTAACAATGTCATATATGAATATAGAAATGAATCCCCAGGACAATTTTCTGATGTGAATGGAAATCTTAACGGAGGAAATATTTTTCATTTAAAAACTATTTTTTACACAGGATTTAAGAGTTCTAAAGGGACTTATTCTATAATATTTGAAGAAGATTCAAATGTTAGAAATGACGTTTCAATAAATGCAAATTTAGGCCTGAAGCAAATTGAACCTTATGTATTAAAAAAAGTTATCATTAAAAATGGTGACTCAGTTATTCGTAGATATGGTTTTAGCTATATTACTGGTAAATTTGAAAAAACTCTATTGGATAAAGCTACAGAGTTTGATGGCTATAACACAGAATTTTATTCCCATAAATTCAAATACTATGATGATGTAACACTCAATGGCGGTTATTTTACTGATGGTCAAACCACTACTGTTTGTTATGAAAACCAACCTTGTCCTGATGTTGATGGCGATACCGTTTGTGACGCTGACGATGCTTGTCCGTTAATTTTTGGACCTGTGAGTAATTCAGGGTGTCCGATTGTTCCAATAAAAAAATGTTATGAGTTATCCAGTATTCCAGTTCCATTAAATAATATTACTTATAATTATACAATGTGTTGGGACAAATTGGATGAATATTATGAACCCTGTACTTTTAAACCCTACAGATTAAAAGATATTTATTTTAGGGGCAACACCTATGAACCTCCAGTTCAAAACACTTTTTATATCACTCATTTTCAACCAACTATTGGGGTATATAATAATTGTATATCTAGTTATAATTATCCATCATCGCAATCCTATGTTTATCTAATTAATAATCCGGGATTTTCTTCAAATTTAACTCAATGGTTAAACAATACGGTATTTTCAAATGCTAATTTCAGTAATGTTTTAGTTGGTAATGAACAATCTTATTATTCTTATAATGCTAACACAAATTTGAGTCAAAGTCAAACCTATTTTTCAATTTCTTTTAATTCTACTTCTGTCATACAGAGTACTGAAATTAGTTGTCATGTAGAATCTACAAATGGTACAAATGGGGTATTTACCATTTCAACTATTCCCTCTAATTTAGTCAGGCGGCCAATTTCAGGTACCGGAAGAGTTGTTCCTATAACTGTTAACGGTATCTTTTTAGGTAATTTTGATTTAGTCAATAATCTGTCGGGGTTCATTCAGGCTTTTAGAAATCAAATCGACAGTGATGCTATAATTACGTATCAAGATTTTACAATTAGTATTCAATTCCCGAGCTCCTCTTCTTTAAACACTATTAAGGTGGAAAACGACACTTATAATTTTGATTTATGCAAGATACCCTATCCGAGTACAATAAATTCTACTGAAATAGCTACCTCCGCAAGAACATCCAATAATAATGAAACTTTTTCTGTGGGTCCTGATTTTACCGATTATTACAAAAGACTAAAACAAAGTTATGTTATAAATGCAGCAAACTTTGAAAATACCAATAAAGAAATTATTTGCAATACGGTTACCAATTCCGGTTCGTTTGCTCCTCTATTGCCCGGTTTTAATAATACGGGAGCTATTTTAGGTTCTTCCGTTTCAAAGAATTTTAATGCAGCTGGTTTTTTTGGGTTTGGTTTTGACTTCACTTGGAATCCTTTCAATAAAAATTTAACATTTGGAATGCAATATACTCATGGTTGGGACCTAGGTGAATCGTTGACCACTTTAATTGATATCAATGGAGATGGTTTAGACGATGTAGTATATAAAACGGGGGGACGATTATATTGGAAGAAACATAACCTCGTCAGAAGTTATGATGCTCAAAATTTACCTTTATTAACCCATACATTTGAACCATATCAGCCAATCAATAGTATTAACGATGACATTTCTGATTTTTACAAATCAAGGGGAGAATCTGGAAGTTGGAATTTCCAATTAAATATAGACTTCGGAGCTAGTGCTATTTTTGGTTATGATAATTCACATAATTATTCTCGAAGCACTATCTATTTTTCAGATGCCAATGGCGATGGACTAATTGATATTATTAAAGATGGGGTTGCCTATTTTAATAGAATTGATAGTTCAACTGGTAATCCCTATTTTGAAACGGAAAGCTTACGAACAGAAAACATGCTGATTTCTGCTGAACCTATTAAAGTGACTACTCCTATAATTAGTTCAATAGTGGAGGATAAAGCGCCAAATTATGATGTTGTTAAAATGTGGGAAGCACCTGCAAATGGCGCTATAGAAATAGAAAATACAATTGTAAATAATGATCCTTCGAAAGAAGTAATTATTACTATTGAAATGAAAGATAATAGTGGTCAATCTTTGGATTCCTTTGAATGTAATTATGCCCCAGGTGGCATGGGTATGTTGTATGGAAAAAAATTAAACAGCACATTAACTAATGTAAATAGTATTGTCAATAGAAACGCTACCAATACAAGTGCACTAATAGTAAAAAAAGGGGATAGAATTTACTTTAGAGTACATTCTATAGCAACAGGGAATCCATCTGTTTCTTGGAATCCTAAAATTAATTATTTAGATAATCAATTGTTGAATATTGTAGATGCTAATGGTCAATATCTTTATAGTAATGAATATAGTGATGGATTTATTTTATCCCAACAAAACCCAATAATTTTTCCAGGGAAACAAGGAAGAGTTGCTATTACTTGGTCGCCAATATCTGTAAATAATCCTTCAGATAGTGTTACCTATGAAATTATCAAAAAAACTATTGACACTGCCAACTCAAATTCAAATTCTGAAGTAACTATTTGGAGTGCTGTGTGTAATGCCAATCAAAATTCAATAGTTACTGCACCTACTAGTTTAAGTAATTATGTAATACCTTTTTCTAATTCTACGACTACCATTTTCTTATTTAAAGTAAAATCGTCATCAAATTTAGATTACAAAGCAATAGAATGGAAACCTAAAATGCAATGCACCGTTTCAAATCAAGCGGTAACTGGAGGAGGTTCTTTATCAACTATTGAAACGAAATATCCGATTCCTGATTACAGTATCTATAAATCTTATATTTGTGCTTCTAGCTATAAAACATTTGATGGAACCAATTTACAAGGAGCAACCATCAATCCAAATGTTTCTTTATTTAATACTAATAATACCTATCATAATGGAACCGTTTTCTTTGTAGTTAAAAAAGCAGGTCATTTATTCGGTAAAAAAACAATAACAGTTACTAATGGAGTAGCTACTTCAACAGGTGCTCCGATTATAATTGATGGTGTCAATAATACCAATATCGAAATTGGATATTATACTGATGATAGTAAAAGAAATATTGGTGATGCAAATGACGTTTCACTATTAAAGCGAGTTCTAAATTCTTCTTATGCTGCTACAATAATATCAACACAAGGAGTCAATACGACATTAAGTGGTTCTCAAATAAATCTCTTACAAAAACCAAATTCTATTTATGGTTCAATGTATAGACAATGGGGGCAATTTATGTATAATCCTAAAGCAACTAGCAAAGCAAATCATATTGCCGAATTTAATATTGATTTATTAAAAGAAGAACTTTTGGTAATTGGAACAAATCAAGCCAATGCTATTTATGAAAATTTATATACAACTCCTGTATCTAACCCTCCTGTATTAAATCCAGCCATTACAAATTTACAGAATCTTGACGTCAGTAGTGCTGCCTTTCAACAACAAATTGGGTCAATACAAACTCAATTTAATGCAACAGTACAAAATCCCTTTATGGTAGCCAATTCCCATAGAGATTTTGATATTCCAAACAATACTTTTGATGATAAATGGATTGCTATGCATCAAGAAAATTACGCCTCAGAAAAAAAATCTAGAGCTGCGAAATTATCTCAATCCTACACTATTGAATCTCAGGGAGCTCCAACTACCACGCAAGCCATTCTTGTAACTGGTGCTTATGGAATAGATAAAATTTCAGAAGGAAGCAGTGAAACGTATTGTGCTGGAGGAAATATTGGTGGAGTTGGTGCTTCAGGAAATTATTCTCCAAATGGTATTAACAATTCACTAACCGATTATATTGACTTAAATGGTGATCGTTATCCAGATATTGTGACCAGTGACGAAATACAATTAACCAGAAAAACGGGAGGCCTTTTTCCAAAACTGGGTAGAGATAACCAAGGAACAATTTCAGAGGATAATAGTAAAAATTGGGGATTAAGTGCTTCAGGCAGTTTTAATTCTGCAGGTAAGCTTCAAAAGCCAGGCACAGGTCATTCCTCACTTGGACTTTCTGGAAGTTATTCCAATAATAGCTCTAATTCATCAAGAATTTTTACTGATATTAATAGTGACGGACTGCCAGATATTTTAACAAAAACAAGTTCTGAAAATGCTAGCCCTGTAACGGTAAGTTTAAATTTAGGTAATAATAATTTTAGTGGACCATTAAGTTGGGGAGAATTTAATTTATCTAACGGCAAGAGTGAAAACATTGGGGGTGGAATAGGCTTTAATTATTCTAATGCGAGTGTTGAAGCAGGTCTAAATCTAGGAAGAACTGATGCAAGTATTAAAAATACTTTAATAGATATTAATGGTGACGGTATGATTGACCAGATTGACTCCTATAATGGAAATCTAAACATTAGGGTTAATGAAGGAAATAAATTTTCAAATACTCCTATTAATATTCCGATTTTTGATTACAATAACAATTCCTCGACAGCCACAGCTGGACTAAATGGTACTTATACTTATGGATTTATCGTGCCTCTTTATCTTGTATTTTTTGTTATTCCTATAAAAATTTCAGACATTGGAGTTACTGCGTCTGGCTCAACAGCAGCTACACGAACAAAAAAATCAATTTCTGATTTTGATGGTGATGGATTTCCTGACCTAATAGAAGAAGTAAATAACACTAACATTAGAGTTTACTCTTCTAATATCAAAAGAACTAATAAATTAGAATCTGTTACCAATCCATTAGGGGGAAGTTTTACAATTGATTATAAAGTACAACCCGTAAACTATAACAACCCTCATCCGAAATGGGTAATGAGTAGTGTAGAAATTAGTGATGGATTTGACAAGGTTAATGATGGAAATGATAACTACAAAAAAGAGTATAAATATGAAAACGGGAAATACGACCGTCGTGAAAGAGACTTTTATGGGTATGAAACTGTAAGTACTTTAGACTATCGTGATGGAAATACCACAACACCTTATCGTACTTCCATTTCAAAATACCACAATGAAAGTTATTTTCTAAATGGGCTTCTAAAAGAATCCTATGTGATGAAAGGAAACAACGAAAACCAAAAGTATTCTAAAACGAAAAACTTTTATGAAGTTAGACAGTTATCCAATAACAATCAAGAGATGAACGGAATAGTATTATCCAATCTTTTTGATGTGGGTGGTAAAGAAGGTCGCAAGTCTGCCGCAGTTGTAATGACAAAAACAATTTCTGAACTTTATGAATTGGCACCTTCCCCTCAAATAACTACTCAAGTTGAAATGCAATACGATAGTAAAGGTAGGGTAATTAACTATTCTAATTTAGGAAACACCGCCTTGTCCAATGACAATTATTCAGCTGTAATTGCCTATCATAATTTGGCAAACAATATCATCAATGTTCCTAGAGAAATTAAGGTAATGGTAAATGGCACAACGGTAAGAAAGAGAACTACCGATGTAGACCCTAATACAGGAAGTCTTTTAACTGTAGCTGCTTTTAATGGAAATGAAATTAGCCAAACAACACTAAATTACGACCAGTTTGGAAATGTAATACACGTGGAGCATCCTGCAAACGCAGCTGGAGAAAGAATGTATTACGATTATACCTATGACAGTTTGTATCATAAATATGTGACTAATATTAAAGACGCATTTGGGTACAGCTCTTCGGCAGATTACAATTCAAATTTTGATAAAATACATGAAACCATCGCTTTAACTGGCAACAAAATGCTATACGAATACGATACTTTTGGCAGAAATACAACAATCACCGCTCCAAAAGAAGTAATCGCTGGAAAACCATACACTATCAAATTTGATTATTATCCTTATTTTTCTTTATTGCCAGCTAATTCAGGGGTATCTACTGGAAATTTTGTTCCGGTAGCAGTTACCAGTCATTATGACCAGCAACATCCCGGAAATGACATACAAACCTATACTTTCATTGATGGTTTGGCACGACCGATACAAATTAAAAAAGACATTACACTCAATTCTTCTCAAAACCATCAAGAGCCGAACTATTACGAAGCCTTATCGGTGAGTGGTAAAACCTATTTTGATGAATTTGGAAGGGCAATAAAGCAATTTCATCCTTATTTTGAAGCCAAAACCGATGCTACCAAATTTTTATTGAATGAGTATGCCTCGCCGTATAGCGCCACAACGCTGTTTGACGAGTTGGACCGCCCTGTAAAAACAATTGACCCGGAAAATAATATTAGTACCGTAGAATATACAATAGATGGAGCCAACACAGGTGAAGTCGCCTTAAAAACCAAGTCAACCACCGACCAAAACGGCAGTCAAAACATAGTAACCGAAACCTACAAAAACGTTTCGGGCAAAGTGATTGCTACCATGAATTTGGGGGCAAATGCCTTGTGGACTAATTTTAATTACGATGCCATTGGACAATTAATGAATTATAAAGATGCTCAAGACATGGTAACACAATACGAGTACGACCTACTCGGTAGAAAAATTGCTGTACACCATCCCGATAACGGAACAACGACTTTTAAATACGACACTGCGAGTAATTTAATAAAATTACAAACAGCAAATTTAGCAGCCGACGGTACTTTTGTTAATTACAATTACCAATTTAACCGCTTGCTTGAAATAGTATATCCTGTTACTCCATCGGGGCTAAACTTAAGTAATGTAACCTATCAATACGGAAGTTCAGGTAATGATACTGGACAATTAATTTATCAGAGTGACGCAACGGGAAATCAAGAATTTAGTTATGGAAATATGGGAGAGGTGGTTACCAATGTTAGAACCGTGGAAGCACCCAACCTTCCAACTCGAGTTTTTACTACTAACTACAGTTACGACAGCTGGAACCGTTTGCAATACATGATTTATCCTGACCAGGAGAAAGTGAACTATAACTATGATCTAGGAGGAAACCTTACCCGAATGACGGGGCAAGTTTACAATGAACCCTACAACTATGTTGACCGTATTGACTACGATTATTATGAACAACGAACGTACCTGAAGTATGGCAATAAAACAGAAACTTTTTACAACTATACCCCAGCACTTAGACGTTTAGAGAATTTGAATGTAAAAACTTCGGATACTCAGGATTTGTATAATAATAACTACTTATACGACAAAGTGGGTAACGTAACAAGCTTAATAAACCAAGCGGGAGCTACTTCAAATACTATGGGAGGTTACTATGGTCATGGTTTTGTGTACGATAACTTGAACAGATTGGCAAGTGCCTCTGGTTATTTTAACGGAAACCAAGCACAACAACAAAACAACAACGATTTTCAGAGTGACTACATCATAAATATGCAATACAATGCTACACATGGTATTGTGAACAAAACACAATTGCATTACAAAAACATGGAGGCCACTCCTGTAGCTGCCAACACCTACTCGAATACCTATAATTATCTAGAGAATACCCACAAAGTGGTGCATATTGAGGACAGTACAACAGGGGCAACAGAAGATTTTAGTTACGACTTAAACGGTAATTTGGTAAGCAAAACCAATACCGATGGCAGTAGCCGTTCATTATTTTGGGACGAGTCCAACCGATTGCGAGTGGTAAAAGACCCAGCCGGTATGCAACATTATATATACGATGCCAGTGGCGAACGAATTTTGAAAGCCAACTCCAATACCGAAGCCGTATATGGAAACGGAAGTTTGCTTGACCCTGCTACCACCACCATAAACAGTTATACCACCTACCCAAGTGCGAATTTAGTGATAGATGCAAACGGCATTTACAGCAAGCATTATTATGCAGGAACGCAGCGTATAGTGAGCCGCATTGGGGAGCAAAGCAGCAGTATTTTTGGTGATGATAGAACAAAAATGAGCGAAAATAAAGACGACAACAAACTGCAAGAATTGCAAAAAACCAATTTACAACAAATTCTTGCCAAAGGCAAACTAGGAAAAGCCACCTTTAAACCCTACCAGCCGTACACGTATGACGAAGCACAAAAAGCACTCGCCGAGGAAGACAAAGAAAACCTCAAGGAAACTCTTGCTCCCCCTTCGGGGGCTGGGGGGATGTATTTTTACCACCCCGACCATTTAGGGACAAGTACATTTTTAACAGATTATAATGGTAACGCGTACCAATTTTTCCTAAATTTACCTTTTGGAGAGACTATGGCAGAGCAATTGGGTAGTAATTATTACAACACCCCTTATAAGTTTAATGGCAAAGAGCTCGATGATGAGACTGGGCTTTACTATTATGGTGCTAGATACTATGACCCGAGGGTTAGTATTTGGTTAAGTGTTGACCCACTAGCGGAGAAATATCCAAATACAAGCCCATATACTTACTGTAATAATAATCCAATTAATTTGATTGACCCAGATGGTAAAAATCCAATTTTACCCTTTGTTTATTATGCTACAGCAAAATTACTAGAAAATTACGGATGGAATAGAAATGCTAAAACAGTCGGATATTCAATGCTACATCCTGTTAATGCGTATAGAGTTGGAGAGTATAAAAAAGGAAGTGAAAATATTTCTACTATTTCAAGTAACTTCGAAATAAATATTGTTAAAAACACTTCTGGTCTAATAAGGGGTGAAGAAGGTACAGACGGTAATGCAATTAGACATGCTTTTTGGCAAGCTGCAATAACTAAAGATTTAGGAATTGATGTTGCTAAAAGGATTGGAAACGCACATGAAGATGACTCGAATGTTGATATGAAGCAACGTAAATTTAATAGTATGGAAGAAGCTGACCAAACTATTGATTTATTAAATAATATAATTGGTAGGGATATTGGGGAGAATCATCCAAATGCTAGTAATCAAGAGTTAGCTAAAAATGTTATAGAGGAATTTCATAATAATGGATTATGGAAAGCTAAAGAAAGTAAAGATGGGGGATATATAATTCAAAAAACTAAATTAACACAGAAACAATATAACGAAGCTATTAATGAAGTTAATAAATTAAAAAATGATGGGTTACAAAATAAATAACATTAATAAGATTTTTTTACTTACAATAATAACATTTATTTTTAGTTGTACTAATACCTTAAAAGAAAATTTAGTAGAATTTATTGAAAACAATTGTAATTTTGAAAACAATGTTGGATGTGAATTAGACTTAAATAAATTTGTTAAGGAGAAGTTTAATCGTATTTATATATTTGGCGAGACAACTACAAATGAAGAAATTTCTAAAATCATAGGTGTCAAATATAGAGGGAAATATATTTCGGATAGTAAATATCGAATTGTTTTTTTAATGAATCATCGAATTGTATTTGAAGAAGATTTTGAAGAAGATTTTTTTGAATTTGAACGTAGTGATAAGAAAATATATCATGGGCTAGTTTATAGATTTTATAATACTTCAAAATTTGTGATAGTAAAAGTAGGGAATAATAAAAATAAATTATTTTATAAATTGAAACCAATTATCCGATAGTGCTAGTATTTGTTTGTAAAGTTCCCAAATTATTGATACTTTATATTCAAAATTAAATCATTAAAAAAATCTAAATTTCTATAAAAAGACGAGCTTTATAGTTCGTCTTTTTGCATCCATTCACACCTAAAAGCTAGTATGTATCAAATAGCCCCGACAGGAACAGCGGCACCGTCCGTCCCTCTTGTTTGGGCTTTTTTAGTATCAAAATCCACGATAAAGTTATTTTGATGTTACCTACCTTACTTATTTAAATAGACTTATTTGCCCCTCATCCCTTTGATGGTTTAAACAAATAGCCACCATGTTTCTGAGTTAGCTACCCAATGTGTCACTTTGAAACACTAAATTTTCTACACAAAAAAAATATTTTCCTAAAAAAGACACGATAGACTGTACTTTGATAAAGTTTTTAGTATTTATAGACATAGATGCTTGATTGACCCCCTTGTATGGGCTTCTTGCATCTGAACAATAACAATATACTAACCAATAAAAAAATGAAGTATGAAAATCTAAAAAAATTTATAATAAGTACCAAAGCAAGTAAAAGTACAATCTACAGATTTTACAAAAAGAATGAAGAGCTATGGAACGAAACTAAAATACCAAGTGGTAAGCGATTATTTCCAATTGACCACGTAAAGTACTTTGATAGTGAAATCATGTTTGACGAGAACAAAGTATTACGCCAAGAGAACCAATCCATGCGTAACCTTATAGATAATCTAGTGGATAAGGACAGTTTGCAATTTAGACTATGGCAACTGGATTGGAGTTTCTTTATAACGGTAGCCTATAAGTACGAAAAGAATCAAAAGGGTTGTTTTAAACAAATGCACGCCCTATACGAACACCTAGAACAAAAATATGGTGACGCTACAAAATTACGTTTGTTTTTTACCAGTGAACCGTTTACCAATCGCAAAGGCTACCACAACCATATGGTTCTGAACGTAACTAATAGAAAGCTCCACGAAGAAATCCTAAACGAGATTAGAGACTTCTTTAGCTTTGACCGTGTGGATGTAAGACCATACGATAAGTACAAAGCGGTAGTGTTCTATATGACCAAAGAAGGAACCATCAACGAGGATTGGGATATATTGGGCAACGACTTAAAGCAAGACGGATTACAATTTGAAAAGAACTAACACCATGCGAATACGCATTAGATTATCCCAACTTCAAAAAGTACTCCTCAGCGAGCCGCTTAAATTACCCATTACCTTTAAAGGTGAAGATTTCACCGATAAAGAATTTTCAGTGTTTCTAAAATTATTGCAGCAAGCAGAATAGCGAGGTATCACCCTCGCTTTTTTGTTGTAAAGTACTGAAAACCAGGAAAAATGACTTTTTTCTTGTTTATTCCAAAAATGCCTGGTTTCTTTGTTTCACTTTTTACAATAAGTGAAAGTAATT
>CALPLL020000027.1 GCA_943324395.2 Rhizobium sp. Q54 | reverse complement strand
GCTATGTCTCCAATTGCTTTAAATGAAGAAGGTGTTGATTCTGAAATCATCGCTAAAGAAATCGAAATTGCAAAAGATTTATTACGTCAAGAAGGAAAACCTGAAGCGATGTTAGAAAATATTGCAAAAGGTAAATTAGCTCGTTTCTTTAAAGACAATACTTTAGTAAACCAAGATTATATTAAAGATAGCAAAATGAGCGTTGGTGCTTATGTTCAATCTTTAGATAAAAACTTAACTGTTACTGGTTTCAAAAGAGCTTCTTTAGGATAGTTCATTTAAGATTTTTGAATTTAGATTTAAGAATTCTAATTCCATATAAATTCCATTTCGAAGTAATTTGAAATGGAATTTTTTATATTTGAATTAGTCAAAAACAATTACGATGGAGGAAAAAAATAGATGCAAGTGGTGCCTAGGAATAGACATTTATGAAAAATACCACGATGAAGAATGGGGAATTCCTGTTTATGACGACCAAAAGTTATTTGAATTTTTAATATTAGAAACATTTCAAGCAGGTTTGAGTTGGATTACTATCTTAAAAAAGAGAGAGAATTTCAGATTGGCATTTGACCACTTTGATTATTTAAAAGTAGCACAATATTCAGAGGATAAAATTCAAGAATTAATGCAAAATGCAGGAATTATTAGAAACCAATTGAAGATTCGCGCGGCAGTAACTAATGCCAATTCATTTATAAAAATACAAGAAGAATTTGGGAGTTTTAGTAATTACATTTGGGCATTCACAGATAACAAACCTATTATAAACAATCCAAAAAACTTGAAAGAAGTTCCTGCAACATCGTCTCTTTCTGACAAAATAAGTAAAGACTTAAAAAAAAGAGGTTTTAAATTTGTTGGTTCAACGGTAGTTTATGCGCACATGCAGGCAACCGGAATGGTTGATGATCACGTTGCCGATTGTTGGAAAAGAAATTAAGATTCCGAATTTAGTATCTCCATAAAAAGTTCCCGATCAATTTCTTTACAACCAAGACTGTCAAGATGCTCGTTGTAAACTTGACAATCCAATACTTTATAATTCTCGTTTTTCAAATTTTGCGCCAAAGAGATAAAAGCTACTTTTGAAGCATTACTAACTTTTGAAAACATGCTTTCTCCACAAAAAACGTTTCCTAAATCAATACCGTATAAACCTCCAACTAATTGATTTTCTTGCCAAACCTCAACCGATTTAGCAATTCCCATTTCGTTAAGTTTACAATAAGCTTCAATCATTTCTTGGCTTATCCAAGTTCCTCGTTGGCCTTCTCTCTTAATAGTACTGCAATTTGAAATTACAGCTCTGAAATCTTGGTTAAAAGTCACTTTAAAAGTGTTTCTATTCAATACATTTCTCATGCTTTTAGAAATTGTCAAATCTTCAAAGTACAATACCATTCTAGATTTTGGAGCCCACCAAAGTATCGGTTCCCCTGGGTTAAACCAAGGAAAAATTCCACTTTTGTAAGCCAATAATAATCTCTCAGGAGATAAATCACCACCAACTGCAAGAATTCCTTCAAAAGAGGATTGGTTAACTGGAGGAAAATATAAAGCGTTGGAAATTACGTGCATTTAGTTCAGAAAAAAGTAGAAATTATTTGTATTAATTTAATATAAACAAAATTAGCAATATCTTTAACAAAAAAAATCTAAATGAGAAAATTAGTAATTCTACTATCCCTTTTATTTACTAGTTCTGTTGTTTTATCTCAAATAAAAGACAGTGTACCTAACAATATTAATTTTCAAAGCTTCACCAACTTGAACGGTGAAATTTACACCTATAAAAAACCACGCTTTTTTGAAATGATTACCAATATTCCAAAAAATGTTTACGGAACAATTAATGATTTTGGATATAAAGAGAACTTAGTTGCCCTTGGAGGAGCAACGGTTATGACAGTAGCAATTATTCCTGAAGACCAACATTTACTTGATCAATCTAGAATCCTTGGGGAACAAATAGGACTTAAAGACTTTGCAAAATATAATAATTTTGGCCCTTTAAATAATATCCCATCCGATTTGACATCGGCAATTTATTTAATTGGAAATGGCACTACACCATTATTGATGAGTATGGGATTCGCAACATATGGTTTAATAAAAAAAGATTATCGTGCCCTAAATACTTCTACCGGATTAGTTGAAAGTCTTTTAGTTTGTGGTGTTTTTAGTCAAACCATAAAAAGAGTTTCAGGAAGACAAAGTCCAGCACCTGCAATTATTGATGGAAATCCTGGTGGTGATTGGAACCCATTCCCTAGTTTTAGTGCTTACGGAAAGAATACTCCAAATTATGACGCGATGCCGTCTGGTCATATGATGACTGCAACGGCTGCTCTAAATGTAATTTTAGGCAATTACCCTGATAAAAAATGGATAAAACCTGTTGGTTACAGTCTAATTGGACTTTTAGGGTTTGAGATGGTTCAAGCCAATGTTCACTGGTATTCTGATTACCCAATTGCAATGGTGATGGGATATATTATTGGAAAAAACATAGCTAATAGCAAAATAACCAAAACCAATTCCAAATTGGAGGCTCCAAAGAAATATACCTTTAATGTTAATGCTTCAAGAAGTTATGGATATAATTTTATTGGGGCAAACATTACATTTTAATTCAATATCATGAAAACTAAAATCATAATTGCACTTTTACTACTTTTAACTTTAAAAGGAAATGCACAACAAAAAGATTCAATTTCATTATTGTTAAAAGGAGATAAATTAACCTATAAGCAATTTGTAATTCCAGCAGTGTTGATTTCTGGGGGACTATTGATGAAAAATACTTCTATGAATTCTAATTTACAAAACGATTTTAGAAAAGTACTTGGCCAAGATTTTCATAATAAAATAGACAACTATATTCAATATGAAGCCTTACTTCAAATATATGGAGGTCGTTATTTAGGATTAAAACCAAAACATGATGTACTTCACCAAACTATAAATATTGCGATTTCTAATGCTATTATGGGGGGAATTGTAACTTCAATGAAATACTCATTTAAAGAATTACGCCCAGATGCATCTGATGAATTGAGTTTTCCATCTGGACACACAGCTACCGCTTTTACCAATGCTTCGGTTTTATTTTATGAATATAAAGACGCCAATATTTGGTACGCAAGTAGCGGTTATTTATTTGCAACAGCAACAGGATTTTTAAGAATTGCAAATAATAAACACTATACCTCCGATGTTTTAGCTGGAGCGGGGATTGGAACAGCGGTGGGACTTGCAGTTTCTTATTGGAGTCCGTTTAAATCGGTAACATTAGGTAAAAATAAAACCCATGCCTTTATTTATCCTCAAATAGGAACTAATTACGGCATAGGTTTATTACTTAAAAATTGATATTATATCAATTATATTTTTAGAACGGCAAATCGTCGTGCTCTTCTTCTTTAAAATTTTCAGCTGGTGCAAATGTCTCAGCAGATGGAGTTGGTGCGGCTTGAGAAGGAGCAGCAGCGCCTAGTTTTTCTACTCTCCAACCTTGAATAGCATTGAAATATTTAGTTACTCCTTGAGGATCAACCCATTCGCGACCTCTCAAATTGATCGATACTTTTACAGCATCTCCTACTTGGTAATTATTTAATAAATCACATTTGTCTTGAACGAATTCAACTAAAATGTGTTGTGGATATTGCTCGTCGGTGGTTACAACTAATTCTCTTTTTAAGAAACTTCCGCTTCCTACATTTTTTGACTCTCCAAGCATTTTGATTTTCCCTGATACTTCCATTTTACTTCTTTTATTTAATATAAATTATTTTGCTAATAACACTTTCCATGCGGAATCTACATCGTTTTGATCTAAATATTCCTTTGCTTTTTTAAATTGTTTCAATTGATCGTCAGAACTCAAAACGCCTTTAACAGCAAAATTCTGTTTTACAAATATATTAATTTCTTCGGTTGTAGGCAACGCTTCAATATTTCCTAATTTACCTAAATCGTTTCCGTCAAAAATAGAACTTTCCTTAACAAAATTTGGTATTTGATCCACTCCTATTCCTAATGTTGTTATGGGTTTTGCAACTTCAAATAACCCTTGATTTGCTCTTGAATACCAATTACCGCCCATTCTTGACACTAAATCAATTTTAACGGGATCAATATTGCCATTTTCATCTAAAACTGATTCGCTAATATGCATTTTTAATACTTCACAAATAACCAAATTTCCTGCACCACCTTGAGTTCCTAAACTAATTATTTCATTAACCTTACATTCAAATTGAACAGGTGATTGTGCCACACGATAAGGTTTTACTATTTCAGAAGGAATTGCGGTAAATCCTGCTTTTACAAATTCGTTTACACCCTCTGGATATTCTGAACTTGATAAGGATGTTTGTTGAACAATGTCAAAATTAACCACATTAATTACCACTTCACGAGTTGATTCTGCATTAATCAAAGTATGTTTTATTGTATTATCTCGAACACGTCTTGCGGGAGAAAAAATTAATATTGGCGGATTCGAACTAAAAATATTAAAAAAACTAAACGGAGATAAATTTGGAACCCCATTTTTATCAATAGTGCTGGCAAAAGCAATAGGTCGCGGACCTACAGCGCTTTGCAAATAGCCCTGTAATTTAGATGAAGAAACGTTTTTTGGATCAATACTTATCATTAAAATCAATTTTAACAAATATAATAAATTGGTTTCAAAAATGGATGAATATTAATTCTAATATTAATGTTCTAACTACAATTTAGATTTCTATTCCCTTAATCATATTATTTTATTATATTTATCGTTATTATTACTTTACAAAAGTAACTTATGCAGTTTTCGAACAAACGAAATTTTACTCGGTGGTTTATTATATTTTCCTCCTTTATTTTCATAGTTTTCATACTTTGGAACACCTATTCTTTTTTTCAAATTTTCAAAAATGAAGAACGTTTAAAGATGGAATATTGGGCAGAAGCTCAAAAAACAATTATTAATTCTGATATCAATACGGAAATTGAATTACCCATAAAAATTATAAGAAATAATAATACAATCCCAATTATTTTGACCGATGAAAAAGACAGTATTATAAGTCATAATAATATTGACGAAAAATTAATGGAAATTCCTCATGAAGCCAAAGCAATTTTAAAAAAATTAAAAAAAGAAAACGAGTCAATAAAATTTGAATATGTCCCTGGAAAATTTAGATACATTTACTATGGAAATTCCGATCGCCTGAACAACCTCATCTATTTTCCAATTGCCTTCTTATTGATTATTTTACTCTTTGCCCTTTTGGT
Organism: Rhizobium sp. Q54; assembly: GCA_943324395.2. Classification (GTDB taxonomy): domain Bacteria; phylum Bacteroidota; class Bacteroidia; order Flavobacteriales; family Flavobacteriaceae; genus Flavobacterium. The sequence goes on along the minus strand of CALPLL020000027.1, from coordinate 8,421 downwards.
ATATAATTTTTATAGAAGCACTAAAATGGCTACTGAAAATAAACTTTGGGCTGGAATGGCTAAGGAAACCGCACATCAAATTGGAACACCCTTGTCGTCATTAATTGGTTGGCTGGAAATTTTAAAAACTGAAAATGTAGCTGATTCAACTGTTGCAGAAATTGAAAAAGACATTGAAAGACTTCATAATATAACCGAGCGATTTTCAAAAATTGGCTCAGAACCAATTTTAGAAACCAAAGATATTATCTCGGAAACTGAAAATTCATTTCAATATTTACAATCTAGGTTTTCAAAACAAGTAGTCTTTTCTTTTAAAGCTCCCGATTTTCCTATTTTGGTTTCTTTGAATCCAATTCTATTTAGTTGGACAATTGAAAACATTGTAAAAAATGCTATAGATGCTATGAGAGGAAAAGGAAAATTAGCAGTTTTAATTAGTCTGGAAGGCGAATTTGTAAAAATAAATATAACAGATTCTGGTAAAGGAATTCCAAAAAAACAATTCAAAAACATCTTCGAACCTGGATTTACAACTAAAAAAAGAGGCTGGGGATTGGGACTTTCTTTAACAAAAAGAATCGTTGAAGAATATCATGACGGCAAAATAAAGGTTTTGAATTCTGAAGTTAATAAAGGAACTACTTTTCAAATTAGTTTTAGAAAAATATAACTGAAATCTAATTTTGATTATAATTTTTCTTGAATTTTAATAGCCAATGCAACAAATTCTTCTTTGGATAACGTGATTTTTTTCTGAAACCGAATATCGTCCATTTCATTTAATGGAATTAAATGAACATGAGCGTGGGGAACTTCTAAACCAATAACAGTCATGCCAATTCGCTTACAGGGAACTGTTTTTTCTAAAGCAATCGCCACTTTTTTTGAAAATTGCATTAACCCTAAATAAAGTTCATCATCAAGATCAAAAAGCTTGTCAATTTCTTTCTTTGGGATACATAAAGTATGTCCTAGCGCATTTGGATTTACATCTAAAAACGCTAAAAAATTATCATCTTCAGCAACTTTGTAACATGGAATTTCTCCGTTTACGATTTTTGAAAAAATACTTGACATTTTGAAATGATTAATTGTTTAGTCTCTAGAAACTTCCAAAATTTCGAATTTCAAAACTCCGTTTGGAACAGTGATTTCGGCAATTTCACCAACCGATTTTCCTAATAACCCTCTTCCAATTGGAGATGTCACAGAAATTTTCCCCGTTTTTAAATCGGCTTCACTTTCAGCAACTAAAGTATATTTTAATTCCATAGAATTAGTCAAATTTTTGATTTTAACATTGGATAAAACCAAAACTTTTGATACGTCTAACTGTGATTCGTCAATTAATCTGGCGTTAGAATGTACTTCTTCTAATTTAGCAATTCTCATTTCTAACATTCCTTGAGCTTCCTTTGCAGCATCGTATTCAGCGTTTTCTGACAAATCACCTTTATCTCTTGCATCGGCAATGTCTTGAGACGCTTTTGGCCTCATAACACTCTTCAAATGGTCTAATTCCTCTCTTAATTTCTTTAATCCTTCAGCGGTATAATAAGATACTTCACTCATAATTTAATCATTTATATAAAATAGAAAAAATCCCATCGGGACGGGATTTCTTTTTACAAAGATAGTTGTTATTTTTTTAATCAAATAAATATATGTAAATCATATATAATTCAAAGTTAAATAATTTAAATTTGTTACGACCAATTCTTTTAATAAAATTTCATTATGAAAAATTACTTCTTTATTCTTTTGATACTGCTTCTTTGCAATTGCAGCAATGATAGCAATAACAATAGCAACCCTAATATCCCAAATTATAATTTCACAATAGATATAAATACGGATTTACCAACTTACAACAATCTTAAATTTGTAAGTAATGGAATGTACATCCCAAATGCCGGAGCGCGAGGAATTATTGTGTTTAATACAACAGGAACTGCTTATGTAGCTTATGATGCAGCCTGCCCAAATCAAGCATTAAGCGCTTGTTCAACCATGGTTGTAAATGGAATAACCGCAAAATGCAATTGTGATAATTTCGAATACAACTTGTTTACTGGTCAATGTCCGGGTAAAGAATTTCCGATGAAACCCTATCGAGTGGAAACTATTGGCGCAATAATTCGAGTATATAATTAAAATTTCATCGATATTCCTGCTAAGAAATTTATTCCTGCTTGAGGAAAGTAATAAACATACCCACCACCATAATCTGCGCCATTTGAATAGTATTTAACATTCAATAAATTATTCACTAAAAGAGAAAACATTACCGATTTAAATACACTTTTAGGTTGGATTTCATATGAGATATTTAAGTCATTTACAAAATAGCTTGGCAATTCTGAATTTTCTGAATCAATATTTCCCATAAACTGTTTGCCTACAAATTTTGATAAAACACTAAATTGTAAGTTTTCGCTTGGCGCAAATGTTACACAGTTTCCCGCAACAATATTTGGTGAAAAAGCAATGTTTGTATTTCCAAAATTGACAAGATTTCCGTCTTTTTCAAAATAATAATTTTGATTTTTATTTTTGCTAAAAGCAATATTTGGACGAAGAATCCATTTATTTGAAATAAAAATACTGGCATCCATTTCCAATCCCAAACGATAACTATCTCCAACATTCTCTCGCAATGGAGCGCCAACATCATTCAATGCGCCGGTTAAAACAAGTTGGTTATTATACTTCATATAATAAGTAGTAATATTAAATTTTGCTTTTTCAGAAATCGATCTCCATCCCAATTCAAAATCATTTAGTTGTTCAGGTTTTGGGGTTCCGCTGGAATAATCATCACGATTGGGTTCTCTATTTGCTCGAGCAAAAGAAAAATAAATCGCATTTTTAGAATTTAAATCGTAATTAAACCCTGCTTTTGGATTGAAAAAACTAAAATTATCGTTTACTAATCCTGTTTCTAAACTATTTGCTTTATAATGAACATTTCTTATTTGTAAATCCCCATAAAAACTAATTTTTTTTGATAATTGGAAGTTCGCTTTCGCAAATAAATTGGCGTCTGTTTTAGTGGCAAAATCATCATAATAACGATCTCCTAATTCACTTTGCGAAGCAAATCGAGCCCAAATGACTTTACCGAAATGAGTTCCTTCATATTTATTATAGGCGCCACCAATAATCAAATTCAGTTTTTCGGATTTATAATTTGTTGAAAAAGTAGTCCCGTAAAAATCATTATCCAACCATTTTTGACGAATTAAATCAGTTGAAACTTCAGAACCAACAGGTGTTAAACCATAATCAGTGAAAGCGGCATCTTCTTTGTAATTTTCATAATACCCCTTTCCTTTGGTGTAATGAAACGCCAAATTGGTATTCCATTTATCCAAAATCTTTTCATTCCAATGCAATTGATAATGATCTTGCTGGTAGTTGTCGGTTTCATTATCATAGAAACGAATATTTCCAAATTGATCAGTAAACATTCCTGCCGAATTAAAAGTTCTATTGTTTGCCAAAGTTTCTGCATCAATTCCATTCCAAGATTGATACGTTTTTTCCTTACCTCCAAATACCAGTGCTTTAACTAAGGTTGTTTTTCCAACATAGGTTCCTTGTAAAAAATACGATTTCAAATCGGAACTTGCTCGATCAATATAGCCATCGGATTTTAAAACTGATAATCGTCCTGCAATTTCAAATTGGTTGTTCATTAATCCTGTGCTGAATTTAACGGTGTTTTTTCTTGAATTAAAACTACCTCCAGAATTTGAAATTTCACCACTGCTGGTTTTTGAAAAGTTATCGGTAAGCATATTTAAGCTTGCTCCAAAAGCTCCAGATCCGTTTGTTGATGACCCTACGCCGCGCTGTAATTGAACACTTTCTAACGATGAAGCAAAATCGGGCATGTTTACCCAATAAGTACCGTGACTTTCTGAATCGTTATAAGGAATTCCATTTATGGTAATATTAACGCGAGTAGCATCACTTCCACGAACACGAATTCCGGTGTAACCAATTCCATTTCCAGCATCTGAAGTGGTAACTACTGATGGTAAATAATTCATTAAAATAGGGATGTCTTGCCCTAAATTTCGAGTTTTAAATTCTTTTTTATTCAGATTAGTGAATGAAAAAGGGTTTTTGGAATCAACTCGAATTGCAGCGACCAATACTTCGTCAAGCGAATTAACTTTTGTAGAATCTGATGGTTTTTCTTGAGAAAAAGCACATAAGCAGTTAAGAGAGAAGAAAAAAGATAATAAACGAAGAGATAAGAGATTAGAGGACTTCGTTCTTTTGCGTAATTCGATATTGTTTTTCATTCGTAATTTTTCTTACGAATAACAAGGGGTAAATTATTCTTTTGTTAAAATAATTGTTAGTTCTTATGGCAAATGATAGTGTGCACACTACTTTTTGTCATTTTTTTCCCTTGGCAGCATTACCTGCCCAGGTTCTTTGGGTATAATCTCAGCCAATATTCCGTTTTGGAAACTAGCACCCCTTTGAGACGTGTCAAAACTAATTATAAATTATTGATTATGAATTATGAATTGTGTTAAATTTAAAATTCTGGTTTCTTCCTATTCTTTTTCGTTTCGGATAAACTTTTCTTGTCTTTAATTCTTTTTCTAATAACCGATTTAGGGATTTTAGTCGCTTTACGAATTTTTGGAACATACAATCCTTGTTCAATTATTGTGAGAAACCTTTTGATGACAATTTCTTTATTTTTTAGTTGGCTACGGTCTTCATCGCAATTCAAAATTAGAATTTGGTCGTTGGTGAGTCGGGAAGATAAATTGGTTTCTAATAGCAATTTATCTTCATTTGAAAGGGTATTAGAATTTTTTAAATCAAATGAAAGCACCACTTTAGAAGATACTTTGTTTACATTTTGACCTCCTGCGCCGCTACTTCTTACCGCTTTGAACTGCAATTCAGAAATCAGTTTGTCTTTTTCCATTGTTTGATTTAGTGATTTTGATGCGCAGGTTTTAATAAATCGTTGATTGTTTTTACTGGATTGAAAGTAATTAAAGGAACCTCAACAAAAATGGTGATCCAATTTGCCATTGCTCCGTTCCATAAACCTGGTAATTCATAACCTTTAATTGGCTTTCCAAATTTATTTTTTTCGACAATAAATCCGCTATTATGGTCAATAAAATTTCTAAAGTCAAACTTTGAACCTTTGTAATCTTTAAGGCCACAAACTAAATCTACAGGATTAAAATGAGAAGCGTTACCGGCAATTAAGGCTTGTTTTTCATTATTTAAATCAATTTGTGCTGCTTCCACAATTTGTAATTTTGTATTTCCTTTTGAATCGGTTACCCAAAATGGTCCTCCTCCGGGTTCTCCTTCATTTTTAACCATCCCACATACTCTAATTGGGCGATTCAACATTTCTTTTAAATAGGCGATTTTATTTTCCAAGGTATATTTTGAAAAATCAAGATTAACTTTATAATTCAATTGCTGCTCGATGAAATTAACTATTTCTATAGTTTCATTTTCTGAAATCGAATCTATTTTTGATAAATAAGAAAGTACTTTTTCTTGTAATTCTATTAAAAGTCCGGCCAAACCTCTTTTATATAAAGCGATGGTTTCGGCTTCATTTTGAATTACATTATCGATGTTTTTTATGAAAACAAAATCGGCGTCTAATGAATTTAGATTTTCAATTAAAGCTCCATGCCCACCGGGTCTAAAAACCAATTCTCCATTTCCATTTCTGAAAGGTTTGTTTTCAGAATCAACGGCAATGCTATCTGTATGTTTTTGTTGGTGTGAAAAAGCAATATTTATTTTATTGCCTGACATTTTTTCAACTTTACTTTTAACTTTATCTAATATATTTTCAAATTGTAATTTATGAGTTTCAGAAACGGTGAAATGCAAATTAGAAACCCCTTTTGCACTGGAGTATAAAATACCTTCCTTTAAATGCTCTTCAATTGGAGTAACTATTTGATTTTGATATTGGTGAAAAGGCAAAACTCCTTTTGGTTTGTTGGAAAAATCAAAGTGGCGCTCCTCCAACATCATTTTTATAAAACAATAATTCTGTTGGTCTTTATTCCAAGATTTTAAATCGGAAAACTCTTCTAAAATTTGATTATTTACGGCTTTAAAGAAAGGAAATTTCTCTAATCCAGCTAAGAAAATTTTTAATTCTGTTGCGTTTTTTCGATTGATGTATGCATTAATAGTTTCGTTTTCTAGATCAAATTCGTTTAAAAATTCGTTTAAAAACTTGAACATTCTACTCGCCGCACCTGATGCTGGAATAAACTTTTTAAGTTTAAAATTATCTTTTTTCGAATCAAATAGTAATGAATAGCTTTGAAATTCTTCTTCTGTAAACTTTAAGATTCCATCGCCAATAACTGCGGGGCGATTTAGATTAGCTTTTGGAATTCCATTTTGATAAATAGAAAGTTGCTTTTCAATTTCAGAAATTGGAACTTTCGAATCTAAAATTTGAAGGAAGTCGTTTGAAGAAAATCCAAGTTTTTTTGCTTTGGTTAAGCCTTCAATTATTGATAGCGCTTTCTGAAATCGGGTTGCTGGATTTCCAGTCAAAATTATAAATGGTTTGTTATTTTCGATTAATGCTTGTTTGAAATTTTCAAATGTAATTGCTCTGTCATTAGGAGAATCGCGCAAATCGTCTTGTTCCCAAGGCACATCAATATCAGTTAGGAAAAACAAATCGTATTTGTGTTTTTTAGCTGCTTTATCCAATTTAGAATCACAAAAACCATAATATATCTCCGAAAAAACCTTGGTGGTCATTAAGCAGGTATCGACAAAAAGGTAATTATTGGCATTTTGGAGGGCGCTATTTTCTAGTTCCATTTGTCCTATAGCGATTGGCAATAAATCATCTGGAGTACAAATTTCCTTTTTAGAATCCCATTTTTGTTGCAAATAATCACGAGCAAATTCAGGAGCCCATTCCGTATTGAAATGATTTGCTAACTGATTGGCCAAGGTTGTTTTACCTGTGCTTTCAGGTCCGTAAACGACAATTTTTATTATGTCGTTTCCAGGGAGCTGGAGTTGTTTAAGGTTTTCTTCCATTCTAAATAAGCTGAAATAGCTAAAATTGTAAAAATTAAATACTGCAATGCCAACATTCCTAAACCACGATAAGCATACAATGGAACTACAATTATATCACCAATAATCCAAAGTGTCCAATTTTCGATTTTTTTTAATGCCATAAATCCCATTGCAGTGAAAAATATACCTGATGCAAAAATATCTATATAATTGTCTTTTTTTATCTCGTAATCGAAGAAATTATAGATGCCGAAAACTACAAAAATTGTAACTAAAAACAATGCAATCCCTATTACTTTTTCGTTATTATTGGTTCTAGTTATGGAGAGACTCTTCTTCTCATTTGTTTTTTTAGTCCATTGGTACCATCCGTAAATACTCATTATAGTAAAATAACCATTAATCATCATGTCGCCAAGATAACCTGCGGTATAAAGTAAATAGGTGGTTATTATTGTTGCAATTAATCCTGTTGGGTAAACCCAAATATTCTCTTTTTTGGCGTACCAAACACTTAAAATACCGAATACAAAAGCAATAAATTCTAATGCTATTTGGGTTGTCGAAACATTTTTATAGGCGTTAAGGAAGAATTCTATCATTATCGTTAATTTTGTTGGAAAGCATAAACCAAAGTAAAGTTATCTATTTCAATAAAATGGAAATCAAATTGTGTTGATTTGTTTTGAAAATGCAAATCTGCAATTCCTGATTGGTCTTCTATTTTAAATGGCTGAACGCAAATATTATCTTTAAAACTTATTCCGGCTTCGTTTCTAATTTTGAAAATTGATTCCTTCACTCCCCAAATGGCGGTTAACTTTCGTATATAATCTTGGTTTTCTTTTTCTAAAAATTCTAATTCTTTTTCAGCAAATTTAGGGGCAATTTTGATTATTTTTTCTCGTTGCATTTCAATATCTATTCCGGTAATTTCATCACTTATAATTATAGTTGCATATTCGTGAGAATGGGAAATAGAAATGTGTTTGCCGTCCTTTAGATGGGGTTTCCCAAATTGATCGTATTCTAAATCAAAATCGGTGTAGCCTTTGAGTTGCAATAATTTACGGACAGATAAAAACGCGCGTTGGTGCAATTCCGATTTCATTCCGTTGAATCTATCTTGGTTTTTTGGATTTAAAGTGACTTCTTTAGACAATTCCGCTATCGATTCGGTGATTTTCCAAAGGAGAATTTCGGTTGTGGTCCCGACGTTTCGGGAAAAATTGATTGTTTTATGAAGCGGCATTAGATTAATTATAAATTGTGAATTATAAATTATAAATTTTTAGTTACCTCTTATTCCTAGCCCTGATAGCAGCGGCATCCCGCGCTTTTGGGCGTGGATAT
>CALPLL020000026.1 GCA_943324395.2 Rhizobium sp. Q54 | reverse complement strand
TGATGCCGTTGCAGAAGATAACTTTAAGAAAGCAGCCGAAGCCTACGAAATTTTGAGCGACCCTCAAAAGAAAGCTAAATACGATCAATACGGACATCAAGCCTTTGAAAATGGTGGTCAAGGTGGAGGTGGTTTTGGAGGTGGACATATGAATATGGATGATATCTTCAGTCAGTTTGGTGATATATTTGGTGGAGCTTTTGGCGGTAGATCTGGATTTGGTGGTGGCGGTGGTCCAAGAAGAGTTAAAGGTAGCAACCTTCGTATAAAAGTTAAACTCACTTTGGAAGAAATTGCTTTCGGAGTAGAGAAAAAAGTAAAAGTAAAACGCAAAGTTCAAGCGCCTGGGGTAACCTATAAAACCTGTTCGACCTGTAATGGTCAAGGACAAGTAATGCGAGTTACTAACACTATTTTGGGTAGAATGCAATCTGCAACTACTTGTTCAACGTGCGGTGGTTCAGGACAATTATTAGACCATAAACCTTCAAATGCCGATTCTCAAGGAATGATCGTTGATGACGAAACAGTATCAATTAAAATTCCTGCCGGTGTTGTTGATGGTATGCAACTTAAAGTTTCTAACAAAGGAAACGACGCTCCTGGAAATAGTGTTCCTGGAGATTTAATTGTGGTAATTGAAGAAATTGAGCACGAGACTTTAAAACGCGAAGGAGAAAACCTACATTTAGACTTGTACATTAGTTTTGCTGAAGCAGTATTAGGTGTTTCTAAAGATATTGAAGCTGTTAAAGGTAAAGTTAGAATTAAGCTTGAAGAAGGTATTCAATCAGGTAAAATATTAAGATTAAAAGGGAAAGGAATTCCAAATATTAACGGATATGGTAATGGAGATTTACTAATTCACATCAACGTTTGGACACCAAGAACCCTAAATAAAGAGCAAAAACAGTTTTTTGAAAAGGCTTTAACAGACGAAAACTTTATTCCAAATCCTGAAAAAGGGGATAAGTCGTTTTTTGAAAAAGTAAAAGACATGTTTTCCTAATTTTTTTGTTGTAATTTATTACAGCATTTTTCCCATCCTTGTGTAAATAAGGGTGGGTTTTTTATAAATTTTAATTCTTTTTTATTTCAAATTCAATACTTTTACATAAATAATTATTCAAATGAGTACAATTCTCGAAGTCAATAAAGTTGTAAAAAAATATGGTGATTATACAGCGTTAAATGAAGTTTCATTGACTGTCCCAAAAGGAAGTATTTATGGACTTTTAGGCCCTAATGGTGCTGGTAAAACTTCCTTAATTCGAATTATCAACCAAATTACATTGCCCGATAGTGGCGAAATAATACTCGATGGCGAAAAGCTAAATCCAAAACACATTCAACATATTGGTTATCTTCCAGAAGAACGCGGTTTATATAAATCAATGAAAGTTGGAGAACAATGTTTGTATTTAGCGCAAATGAAAGGATTGTCTAAATCCGAAGCCAAAATTCAATTGGATTATTGGTTTGATAGATTGGGAATTCAAGGTTGGTGGAATAAAAAAATTCAAGAACTTTCTAAAGGAATGGCTCAAAAAATCCAATTTGTAGTTTGTGTTTTACATAAACCAAAATTATTGATTTTTGACGAACCATTTTCAGGTTTTGACCCAGTAAATGCAAACATCATTAAAGACGAAATTTTAGCGTTACAAGAACAAGGCTCAACCATAATATTTTCTACACACAGAATGGAAAGCGTGGAGGAACTTTGTGATCATATAGCATTAATTCATCAATCTAACAAACTCATAGAAGGCCGATTGGATGATGTGAAAAAACAATTTAGATCCAATAGTTTTGAAGTTGGAATTTTAACCGATAATGTTGAAGGTTTAATGCTTGCGATTACTCAAAATTATACCATTCAACCTACTAATTTTAAATCGCTTAATAACGAATTAAAACTTGAAATAAATCTAGGGAATTCATTGCCAAATGAACTTTTGAATATTTTAACTAGTCGGGGGCAAGTAACTCATTTTGTCGAGAAAATCCCTAGTGTGAACGATATTTTTATTCAAACGGTAAGTCCATAAATCAGATTTAAGAGTCTATCTAAAATCAGAAATTTAAAATCAGAAATTAAATATGAGCATATTAGCATTAATTATAAAGCGAGAATTTATAGCCAAAGTCCGAAATAAATCATTTATTGTAATGACTTTTTTGAGCCCGTTATTATTTGTTGGAATTGGTGTTTTTGTGAGTTATTTGAGCTCGTTAAAAGCCGATGTTAAACAAATAGCAGTTCATGATGAAACGGGTATTTTTATATCTGAATTTAAAAACTCCGACGAATATAAGTACATCAATCTATCAAATAATGATTTAAATAGCATTAAAGACAGTATCAAAAGTGAAAGTTATGAAGGGCTAATTTATATTCCAAAAACAAGTGATTTTAAATCATTGGAAAACAAAATTCAATACATTTCAAATGAAAGCCCAAGCATAACTTTTGTTGATCATGTTCAAGAAGTTATATCTAAAAAAATAACTAATGAAAATTTTAAATTGGCTAAACTAGATACATTGGCAATTAATAATGCTCAATCAGAAGTCAATTTAGAACTTAAAAAAGCCACAGGCGAAGATAGTTTGAAGGGAATTAATGAAATTAAAATTGCTATTGGTGGTGCATTTGGTTATCTAATAATGATGTTTATTGTTATTTATGGCAATATGGTAATGAGAAGTGTTATTGAAGAAAAAACAAATAGAATTATTGAAATCATCATTTCTTCTGTAAAACCTTTTCAATTAATGATGGGAAAAATCATTGGAACTTCATTGGCAGGAATTTTACAATTTTTAATTTGGACCATTGTAGGATTGACATTAGTCTTTTCTGTTTCCATGTTTTTCGGAATAAATGCAACTCCAACCTCGAATATACCTCCCGAAATGATACATAGTGCCCAACAAGAGTTTGGTTCAATGGCACAATTGTATTTTAATGAATTATTGAATTTACCTATAGCAACATTGCTAGTTTGTTTTGTAATTTACTTTATTGGAGGTTACTTTTTATACAGTTCATTCTACGCTGCAATAGGTGCTGCAGTTGACAATGAAACTGATTCTCAACAATTTTTATTGCCAATAATATTACCACTAATTTTGGGAGTATACATAGGATTTTTTACAGTTATGAATGATCCTCATGGAACCGTTGCAACTGTTTTTTCAATGATTCCATTAACTTCACCAATAGTTATGCTAATGAGAATTCCTTTTGGTGTACCTTGGTGGCAAATAGTAATTTCAATTACAATTCTCTTTGGAACCTTCTTCTTTGTAGTTTGGTTTGCATCAAAAATATATCGTGTTGGAATTTTAATGTATGGAAAAAAGCCAACATGGAAGGAATTATATAAGTGGTTAAAATACTAATTGATTTTCAGTTTATTGTTTAATTGATTATTTGGTTAATCGATTAAACAGTTTACCAATTAAAAATAAAATATATGTCAAGAATATTAATTATTGAAGACGAAGCCTCAATTAGAAGGGTTTTAACTAAAATTCTATCTGAAGAAAATGAAACCTATCAAGTTGATGAGGCTGAGGATGGAAGTGTTGGGTATGAAAAGATATCGCAAAACGATTATGATTTGGTTTTATGCGATATTAAAATGCCCAAAATGGACGGAGTAGAACTACTTCAAGCAGTTAAAAAAATTAAACCCGAAATTCCTGTTGTAATGATATCAGGCCATGGTGATATGGAAACTGCCATTCAAACGATGCGTTTGGGTGCTTTTGATTATATTTCTAAACCACCAGATCTCAATCGATTATTGAATACGGTTCGAAATGCTTTAGATAAAAAACAATTAGTTGTAGAAAATAAAATTCTAAAGAAAATTGTCAGTAAAAATTACGAAATTATTGGCGAAAGTGAAGCAATCAGTCATATTAAATTAATGATTGATAAAGTGGCTAAAACCGAAGCCCGAGTTTTAATTACGGGTCCAAATGGAACAGGAAAGGAATTGGTGGCACATCAATTGCATGAAAAAAGTGAGCGTGCCAATTTTCCTTTAATTGAAGTTAATTGTGCTGCAATTCCATCTGAATTAATTGAAAGTGAGCTATTTGGACATGTCAAAGGTGCTTTTACATCTGCAATAAAAGACAGAGCTGGTAAATTTGAAGCTGCAGATAAAGGAACCTTATTTTTAGATGAAATAGGAGATATGAGTTTGTCGGCTCAAGCCAAAGTTTTAAGAGCTTTACAAGAAAATGTGGTTACAAGAGTTGGTGCTGACAAAGATATTAAAGTGGATGTACGTGTAATTGCTGCAACTAATAAAGACTTAAAAAAGGAGATTGAAAAAGGGCGTTTTCGAGAAGATTTATACCACCGTTTGGCAGTAATTTTAATAAAAGTTCCAGGATTAAACGAAAGACGCGACGACATCCCTTTATTAATTGAACATTTTACTGATAAAATTGCCGCAGAACAAGGAATAGCGCCAAAATCATTTTCTGACGAAGCAATAAAGTTGTTACAAGAATACGACTGGACAGGAAACATTAGAGAATTAAGAAATATTGTAGAAAGATTGATAATATTGAGCGGAAATGAAATCTCTGAAACGGATATTCATTTATTTGCAAGTAAATAGTCATTAATTAATGACGCCCCTAAAAATGAAACTAAAAAAAATAAACGAAAAGTTGCAAGAAGCACTTGTAGAATTAGGATTGACGGATGCAAATGAATTACAAAGTGAAACTTTTTCAACTATTAAAAGTGGTGCAGATTGTATTGTAATTTCTCCAAATGGCTCAGGAAAATCAACAACTATTGTATTAAATGTAATACAGCAATTGGTTGGTGAAGGCGAGGAATCTCCTAGAGCATTGATTATTGTTGAAGACAAAGAGAAGGTTCTCGAAATGGAAGAACTTTTTGAAAAATTTGGAAGCAAAACTGATTTAAGGGTTTATGGAGTTCACGATAAAGGTGATTTGGAATACGATAAAAACTATATTTCTACCGGAATTGATGTTTTAATTGGCACACCCAACCGATTAAGCAGCATGTTTTCAACTGCTGGTTATAATGTAAACCGTTTAAAAATGTTCATTATCGATGATGCCGATACCATTTTAAAATTGCGTCACGATACCAAAATTGTTAGGATTTCCAATAGTATAGTCAAAACGCAACGACTAATATTTTCTGATTATCTTTCGGAAAGAATAGATTTAATTGCCGATAAAATGTTGGTTGAACCTTATCTTTTTGAATTTGAATAATATAAAAGGGCCTAGTTATTTCTAGGCCCTTTTTTCATATATTGAAATAATAATTTCTTATTGAATTCTTCCTCAGTTTTTTTTAGTTTTATTAGTTTTACCTGACTTAATATTGGTTTTAAACTGATAAGTAATTTTTTACGCATTTGAAAAATTTCATCCTCAGTAGATTCCATTTTAGCTAATAAAGTTGCTGCTTCTTTTTCTGACATTTTGCTTAAAGCTTCATCATCCATTTTTTTTAAGAAAACCAATGATTTTTCATGTTTTAATTCAAATTGTTTATCTTCAAAAGCGTTGTAAATAGGCCAAAATTTTTCAGCTTCACTACTTGTTAATGGAAGTTTATTGGTAATAAATGCCACTTTTAAAGCAAATATTTCTTCTTTTTTCTCCATCATTCTTTTTCCTTGAGCAAAAAGTCCATAAGAAAGTAATAGTAAGACTGCTAGTAAGTTATTTTTAGTTTTCATTTTTTATTAATTTATTCAGTTAAATAATCTTCTATATTACTAGTATTTAGAAATTCTTTATCAATTTTCGAGTTGTTATTATTCAATTCAATACTTAGATTTTCAATATCTTTTTTATCTAATAAAGTGATTAAATCATATTGACTAATTTCAGAATGATTCGAAATATAATTTTCCATTTCTAAAGAATCTTCAGGATTTTCAATAACTAGTTTTGTATAAATTGTTGCCGCTAAGGCGACAATTAAAACTGCTGCAACTGAAGTTATCCATCGTTTTTTATTAATTGAAATGACATTTACTTCAGTTTTTGTCAGTTTTAATTTTTTATTTAATTCTAAAGAAAAGTCACTAAAATATCCGTCAGGGGTTGAAAAACCTGAAGTAATTTTGTTTTCATCATTTATTTTAAACTCGTTCATGATTGTTAGACAATTATATTTAATTATGGTTTAATCTTTATTTATAAAATTTTCAATTTTTTTCACAGCAAGGTGATAGGATGCTTTTAATGCCCCTACAGAAGTACCTAAAATAGTTGACATTTCATCATATTTTATTTCTTGAAAATAGCGCATTTTAAAAACCAATTGTTGTTTTTCTGGTAATGTAAGTATTGCTTTTTGTAATTTTATTTGAATTTCATTACCATCAAAATGGGTGTCAGCTTCAAGATTTTCAACTATTTTTGATTTTAGTTCATTGCTTGTAGCGCCACTTAATTTTGCCTTTTTATTAATAAAAGTTATCGATTCATTGGTTGCAATTCTATAAATCCAGGAATACAATTTACTTTCTCCTTTAAAATTATTTAAATTTTGAAAAACTTTAATAAATGTATTTTGTAATACATCATTGGCATCATCGTGATCCAAAACAATATTTCTAATGTGATTGTAAAGCGGACGCTTATAATCGGACAAAAGTTTTTGAAACGCGTTGTTTTGAGTTTTTGGATTTAATAGTTGTAATATGAACTCTTTTTCTTCCAAATAAATTATTTTATTGTAAGATTAATAAATGGAATAAAGGTTTAATTTATTAATCAAAATAAGTTATTTCTGTTCTAATTCTGTTGTTTCTAAATTATTATTATTTGTAATTGAAACTTCTGGAACAGAATTCTTTTTTGATTGAATAGCTATATATATCGCTGTTTGCCATTTTGAAGGGCTTAAACCGTCAATGTAACTTTTGTTATAAACTTCTAATAATGGAATGGATTTATTTGAAGTTTCTTTGTTTTTATTAATGAAATCTTTTGCTTTTTTCCAAGCCGTTTTTCTGTGGGAGTAATCTCCGTTTAAAGTTGTTTTAAATGCAGGATACTCAGCAAGTTCATTACAAATTATATCACTTCCAGAACTTGTAAAAATCCTTCTTTTTATAGGTAAACAAACAGAAATATTCGAAATTTCTTTACTTTCATCAATTGAATTATAAATTATGAAAGGCTTTCCTGTTATTACAATATTATTTTGATTTGAAAAATTAATTAAATAAGGAATCAATATTTTTACATTATAATTAAGTCTTGATATTTTAGTATTGATTGTGTGTTTTAAATAAAAGCAACCTTTTTTAAAAACTACACCATTTGAAGTTACTGAAAAGGTATTCAATTCATAAACTAAACTTCTATCTAAATTATTCAAACTAAGTTCTAATTTTCTTCCTATAACTTTATTGACGCCTCCGTTTAAAAAGGAATTTAGTTTGTTAGAAAATGACATTTCTCCTTTTGAAATACAGGTAACTTTTGTTCCTCCAATTGTGTCTTTTAATTTCCAAAATGTTTCTGATGATGAACCATCTAACTCTATTTTTTGAACAATACTATCGTTTTCCTTTGTGAAATTAATAGTTGCTTTCCCTTCGCCTTCACTTCCTGTCCATGAAAAAAAGCTACCAACGCCAGATGAATTTTTGGAATATAATAATTCTACAGAGGAATTATTTTTATCAAAGACAAACCAATCTTTATAATTTTTATTGTCATTCAAATAGTTATAAACGGAAGTTTTGGGAGTTTTAATTACAATAGATTTCACTGTGATGAAATTACTTTTTTGGGTAGCAATAAAAACGCTACCTCCAACAGAAAGCAATAATAGTAGCAGGAATAAATATTTTAATATTTTCATAAGTTTTGAATTTAATTTTTATGGCCTGAAATATATATTTAATGTTTGAAGAAAATTTTAATTATAAATAATAATAGTATGAAAACTATAAACCCTATTAGTATTTTATAGCTCCCTTTATATATTCTTTGGTGAACAAGAATATCTTTTCTATAAGAATAGGTAATCGCTATTACAAATGATATAAAGAAGATTGCTGCAAAAATTAATTGACCTTTACTAAACATATTATTATTTTATACAAAAATACTAAATTTGTAATCAAAAGTAACCATTTCCAATATCAATTAAAAAATCAAACTATGAATAAACAACTTAATGCCGTTAAAGAATTTCATACTGCCTTTGAAATAGGTTACAGTGAAAGTCCAAAAGCAAATTTGGGTGAATCCAAAAATGTACTTAGATATAATTTAATGAAAGAAGAAAATGAAGAATATTTAGAAGCCGTTCAAAATAACGATCTAATTGAAATTGCCGATGCGCTTGGTGATATGCTATATATTTTATGCGGAACAATAATTGAACACGGTTTACATGATAAAATTGAAGCCGTTTTTGAAGAAATTCAACGAAGTAATATGAGTAAATTGGATAGTAATGGTAAACCTATTTATCGTGAAGATGGGAAAGTAATGAAAGGGCCTAATTATTTCAAACCTGATTTTACAAAAATTATTTAAATTTTGGATATAAAAAAACCCTTAATACTAAGGGTTTTTTTAAGATTAAACTTTTACAGTCCATCCAAAAGTATCTTCTGCAGTTTTATGTTGAATAGCCGTTAGTTTGTTTTTTAAGTCTAAAGCAAATGAATGTTCTACAGGAGGTAATTCATAATACTCGTCTTGATAGGAGAACCCTTTAATTATTGTTACTACAGCTGCTGTTCCAGCTCCAAAAATTTCTTTTAATGAACCATTTTTTGCAGCTTCAACAAGTTCACTAACTAGAACTGATCTAACAGATAATTGAATTCCGTCTCTTTCAGCAATTGCAATTAAACTTTTTCTTGTAACTCCATCCAAAATTCTTTCACTAGTTGGAGCGGTGTATAAAGTATCGTTTATTCTGAAAAATACGTTCATAGTTCCAGACTCTTCTAACTTAGTGTGAGTTGCATCGTCAGTCCAAATAACTTGTTGAAACCCTTTTTCGTTGGCTAATTTGGTTGGATAAAACTGTGCTGAATAATTTCCTGCTGCTTTTGCAGCTCCAATTCCCCCATTTGCCGCACGGCTAAAATGTTCAGCAATAAGTACTTTTACTTCACCAGAGTAATATGACTTGGCAGGAGAAAGTAATATCATAAAACGGTAATCATTTGAAGGAGATGCGATTACACCTGTACCGGTTGCAATCATAAACGGTCTAATATATAGAGTACTTCCAACTCCTTTTTTTACCCAGTTTCTTTCTAAATCTACTAATTGAGTTAAACCATCTATAAAAATAGATTCTGGAACTTCTGGCATTGCCATTCTTAACGCTGATTTATTAAAACGGATAAAATTATCTTCAGGACGAAATAACCAAACAGAATCATTCTCATCTTTATAGGCTTTCATGCCTTCGAAAATTGCTTGCCCATAATGAAAAACCTTTGCAGATGGATCCATTAAAAAAGGAGCATATGGAACAATTTTTGGTGTTCCCCAATTTCCATTAATAAAGTCACAGGTTAGCATGTAATCTGTAAAAACTTCACCAAATGGTAGGTTTTCAAAATCAATGGATTCAATTTTTGAGGTTGAAATTTTAGAAATTTGAATTTTATTTTCGATATTTGAATTCATGATAATGAAACATTAGTACAATTAAATTATATAAATCCTTTATTGTCAAGAATTTACAATTTATATTGGTCAAATAAATGATTTTTATAAATATTGGCTAAATTAATAAAAATTAGATTCTTTTATGTTGATAAGCTCTATTTTTATTAAAAAAAATAAAAATATCATAAAATCAGTATTTAGTTTAACTGTTTTTGTGACAATTCTGCTAATTTATATCAAATTTTCTTATATTTTTGCTTAAGTTAATATATTTAAACACCAACACTTTATTATGAAAAAAATCGTCTATTTATTATTTTGCTTTTTTGCTCTTACTAGTTGTAAAAAAGAAACAATTTCTGCTAATTCTTCTTCTGATTATGCAATTTTTGGAGATAGTATCTCTTCAGATAAATCAATTTCTAGTGAAGATATGTTGATTCAATATGATAAATTAAAACCTGGAGATACATTAAACATAAAATTTAAATCTAAAATCAAAAATGTTTGCCAGAAAAAAGGCTGTTGGATGACCTTAGAATTACCTTCTGGTAAAGAAGCTTTCGTAAAATTTAAAGATTATGCCTTTTTTATTCCTAAAAACGCTCAAAATGAAGAAGTTATAGTAAATGGAAAAGCATTTGTAAGTATAGAATCTGTTGAAGAATTAAAACATTATGCTAAAGATGAAGGTAAATCTCAGGCTGCAATTGACAGTATTGTAGCTCCAAAAACCAACTATTCATTCATGGCTAACGGAGTTTTAATAAAAAAGTAAAATGAATAAAATACTTTTAACAATCTCTATTTTCTTCTTCCTTTCATGTAATAAAAATCTAGAGAAGAAAGATTGTTCATCCGATCAAAAAACAGACAAAAAGTTTGAAATGTATCAAATGTCAGAAATGGCAGCTTTGATGGAAAACATGTATATTGAAAATGAAAAACTAAAAGAGAGAATTAAAAAAGGAGATACAATAGGACAATTTCCAAGTCACTTTCTAAATATTCATAAAGCGGTTATGACCGATAAATCGGATAATGATCAATTTTTTAAGGATCAAGCTGCTCTTTTTATCAAATCTCAAGAATTGATTTATAAAGATCCAAAAAATGCAAAACAACATTTTAATGAAGGAATTAATGCTTGTGTGAGCTGTCATCAAGTGAAATGTGGCGGACCAATTCCTAAAATTAAAAAGTTATACATCAAATAATTTGAAAAGAGAAATTCTTCAAACCTTAGATGGCTCAACCACCATACATTTGCCAGAATGGAATGAATGCTATCATTCCAAACACGGTGCAATTCAAGAGGCTTATCATGTTTTTGTCCAAAATGGATTATTAACCTTTAATAATCAGCCAATATCCATTTTAGAAATTGGTTTTGGCACAGGTCTAAATGCTTTTATTACCTATTTAGAATCAAAGAAATCAAATCAGAAGATTGATTATTACGGAGTGGAAGCTTACCCAGTTTCTACCACTGAAATTTCTCAAATGAATTTTGTTTCTGAGCTAAATGCTGACTCTGAAAGTGAAGTTTTTAAATTAATGCATGAAGGTGAATGGGAAACGACAAATGAAATTTCTACACTTTTTACATTAATTAAAAGACAACAATTTTTTGATCAAATAAATGATGAAAATAAATTTGATTTAATTTATTTTGATGCTTTTGGATATCGTGTTCAGCCTGAATTATGGAGTACGGAAATATTTAGAAAAATGTATAAATCGCTAAAATCCAAAGGTACTCTTGTAACTTATGCCGCTCGTGGTGTGGTAAAACGAAGTTTGATCGAAGTAGGTTTTAAAGTTGAAAAACTTCCTGGACCACCGGGTAAAAGGGAAATGTTTAGAGCTACAAAATTTGATTTGTAATTTTAACTTATTATTTGCATTAACATTTATATAAATTATTAATTTTATATCAGAATAAAACTAATAAATTATTTTTATGAAAGTATCCATGTTTGTCTACACAAAGAACATTTTGGAAAGCGTTAGTTTTGATCCTAAGCTTTTTTGCAAAGAATTAGAAAAAGCCTTAAAAATGTTACTGCCTTATGAAATTGAACAATTAACCGATTGGCTTTTAAATTATACCAATCAAAAACCAGAATTAAGACAATGTTTAATTTATATTAAATAATAAAAAAGGAGCTATTTAGCTCCTTTTTTATTTCTTGGGTAATGGATTGATAATTTCTACATTTTGAAATGCAATTGCTCCTCGAATAACTCCCGAAATGGAATGCCTTAAAGCATCGATTATTTGAATTTTTAATTCTGTTTTCGGAAAAATAAGACTGATTTCACGAGCTGGTTTTGGATCTTTAAAATGTTTCAATTTTAGTTTGTCATTTTCTTTTAAATCCAAAGTATGTAAATAGGGAAGTAGTGTTAAACCTAGACCTTCGTCAGCTAATTTTATTAATGTTTCGAAACTTCCACTTTGTATTTGAAAATTATTTGCTGGCGCTACACCCTGATTTTTACATAAATTTAGAATTCCATCTCTAAAACAATGTCCGTCCTGTAAAAGTAGAATTTCATCCAAATTTAAATCAGATACCTCAATTTCTTTTTTATCTGCAATTCTATGTTTTTCAGGAATATAAGCAACAAATGGCTCGTAATATATTACTATTTCTTTTAATTTTTCCTCGTTTAATGGAGTTGCAGCAATAGCAGCATCTAAATTTCCATTTTTCAATCTTAGGATGATGTCATCAGTGTTCAATTCCTCAATTATGAGTTTAACTTTAGGGTATTTTTTTACAAATGTATTTAAGAACATTGGTAACAACGTGGGCATTACAGTTGGTATAATTCCTAATTTAAATTCGCCCCCAATAAAGCCTTTTTGTTGCTCAACGATATCTTTCATTCGATCGGCTTCATTGACAATATTTTTTGCTTGATTGACTATCTTTTGACCAATTTCAGTTAATTGAATAGGTTTTTTGGTACGATCAAAAATTTGAATATTCAATTCTTCTTCTACCTTTTGAATTTGCATACTCAATGTGGGCTGTGTCACAAAGCACTTTTCGGCTGCAAGAGTAAAATTTTTATGTTCAGCAACCGCTAAAACATATTGAAGTTGTGTGATAGTCATAATAGTAATTTATTATGCAAATATAAAAACAATCAATTTAATTTATAGTAAAATTATAGTCTAATTCTTTTATTTTAATTTGAACTATTGTTAAATTATTTTTAATTTTTAGTAGTATTAGAATTTTTTCAGATAATTAATTTTAGTTTTGAGCCATGAAAATAATTGTAAAATTACTTCTATTTTTTTTTCTCACTTTCCTCTCAGCACCTACATTAGTTAGCTTGATTGAGAAGAAAGGTGATATTTCATTTTTTTATGATAATTCTGAAACAGAAGATTTTCAAAAGGAGCTTAAAACCGAATTTATTTTTGAAACCTTCACTTTTGTTGTTTTTATTCCTCAAAAAAAATCGAGCAACATACTTTCAGATAATTTAAGTAAGCACGATAATATTTCTCAGAAAATAATTATTCTCCCACCTGATACTATTTAATACTTCATTTATAATTAGCGCATTTATTTAGCGTTATTCTTTGTATTAAATTTTATATAGGTATTATGACAAAAAACAATAATTTTTTTGCAAACCTTAAATCTGATTTTTCCTCAGGTTTAGTGGTTTTTTTAGTGGCGTTACCATTGTGTTTAGGAATTGCAATGGCTTCAGGTGCACCATTATTTTCGGGTATAATTTCAGGAATCGTCGGTGGAATAGTTGTGGGTTATTTGAGTACTTCTCATTTAAGTGTTTCAGGACCAGCTGCCGGTTTAACAGCAATTGTTTTAACAGCAATTACTGATTTAGGTGCTTTTGACATCTTCTTGACAGCCGTATTTATAGCTGGAATTCTCCAATTAATTTTAGGATTTATTAAAGCAGGTAGTATTTCGAATTATTTTCCAACCAATGTTATCGAAGGAATGTTAGCAGGTATTGGAGTAATCATTTTTTTAAAACAAATTCCTCATGCCTTCGGTTACGATAAAGATTATGAAGGTGATTTGGCTTTCCTTCAACCGGATTCTGAGAATACTTTTTCAGAACTTTTTGAATTTGTAGGTTACGTTCAATTGGGTTCAATTATTATTACATTGGTTTCACTTTTTATATTAATTGCTTGGACCAAAGTTGAATTTCTAAAGAAAATTAAATTGGTTCCTCCAGCGTTAATAGCTGTAATTGTTAGTATTTTATTAAATGAATTTTTCATTATTTCAGGTAGTAGTTTTTCTATAAAAAGCGATCATTTGGTGAGTTTACCTGTTCCTAGTTCAATTGAGGAATTTAAGAGTATTTTTATTTTACCAAATTTTTCTGCTCTTGCAAATACTAAAGTTTGGGTAATAGGAGTTACAATTGCTGTTGTTGCTTCTATAGAAACATTATTGTGCGTTGAAGCTGCTGATAGAATGGACGTCCAAAAGAGATTTACCGACACTAATGTTGAATTAAAAGCCCAAGGTATTGGAAATATTATAAGTTCATTACTAGGAGGTTTACCGATGACCTCGGTAGT